>CAZVYA010000012.1:733-9735 GCA_964631225.1 uncultured Candidatus Saccharibacteria bacterium | reverse complement strand
CGTTAGCCGCTTCTGTGTCGAGCAGAGCCGACAAAGGCGATACCCACTCCTGCGGCATGGCGTACTCGCCAAGAAGCGCCGAAAGTTGCGAATCTAACAGTTCGCTTCGCATCGGCGCTTCTTTGCATTTCACGGCCCTATTCTTGCGAGTACAGCGATAGTAGGTGTAGTGGTGGATGTTGCCGTTCAACTGGTGCTTCTCTTTCACTTCGGCTGTTATGCCCATGCCGCAGAAACCGCACCGCAAAAGGCCGCAATATGGCGCAGGGTCGGTTTTGATTGCGAGCGCCACAGTCGTTGTCGGAGCGTCAATAGTGCCTCCGCTGATCCACATCGTAAAGAAACCAAGCACATTCCTTCTCTCGGCCCCCGGCGGAGCGGTGACTTATACGTATACAGTTACCAACCCCGGTACCGCGTCACTCAGCGATGTCAGCGTCACCGACAACAAATGCACAGGACTGCCGGGAAGAGTGTCCGGACACCCCGGAGACCTGAATAAAAATAGTCTGCTTGATAGTAATGAGACATGGACGTTTACGTGTAAAACGAACCTGACTCAGACAACAACTAATATAGGCACAGCTGAAGGAAGCGCGAACGGCCTTATCGCAACAGACTTCGCGCTCGCCACTGTCGTTGTGGCAGCTCCAAGTCTCCCGAATACCGGACTCCCTCCGCAGGCGACAAACATTCCATGGGGTGTTGCTCTCTTGGTTATCATTGCGGCTTCTGCCTTCTACTTCACCCGGAAGAAAGAAGTTGCGTAGCTAATGAGTTATCGAGCCGCGTGGATATGGTTCGTAGGCGTGGCGACGGCAGTTTCGTTCTTAACGATACTCACATTTCTTCCAGACGCCACGGAGTCTGATTCAGACAGAAACGCACCATTACTGGTGCCGATGAACCTCGGACTACCTGTCCGTCTTAAGATTCCGGTCATCAATGTCGATGCCGGTATTGAGTACGTCGGCATTACGTCTGACGGGGCTATGGGGGTGCCGAAGAGTCCGGAAAGCGCCGGATGGTTCCAATTCGGCCCTCGCCCAGGAGAGACGGGTAGCGCAGTTATAGACGGACACTTCGGCTGGAGAGATAACGCTCCTGCTGTATTCGACAATCTTGACTCATTACGAGTTGGGGACAGGTTGTATATAGAAGATGATACCGGAGCTACTGTTACGTTTATCGTTCGTGAGACACGGCTTTATAATCCAAGAGAAGATGCGGGAAGTGTATTCAATTCAAGCGACGGCAAGGCTCATCTTAACCTAATCACCTGCGAGGGAGTCTGGGACGCAGTTTCAGAAAGTTATTCAAAGCGTCTAGTCGTATTTGCCGATAGAGAGTAACAACTTTTTCAGATGGAGATTGTGTGTTAGAAATAACACGCTGCCGCCCTAGCTCAGTTGGTAGAGCACCACTTTCGTAAAGTGGGGGTCCCCAGTTCAATCCTGGGGGGCGGCTCAAGAATAAAAAAGGCCGCTGTTTCCAGTGGCCCGTGTAGTGTAAGAGTTTCAGGACAACATCTTCTCGGCCTCCCGAATGAACGGCCGATGCCTTTCAAGTAGGTCGAGCATGGTCGGCACCTCTGTCCGCTCGAAGTCGGAGACCATGATTCGTTTGCCGTCCTCGTCGCCCACCTTCTCGCGTGTGTCGAGCTTTTTTTCCGACACACATGCGACGCAGAAGTACGGATAGTACATCCCATTTTCGCGTTTCTGTTCCGCGACGAGCGTGATTTCTTCGCGCGACAACACGATGCCGGTCTCTTCGAGAACTTCGCGAATGGCCGCCGCGATGATGTCGCGATCGCTCTCCTCGATTCCGCCGCCAGGGAGTTTCCAGAGCGCGTTTTGTTTCGACTTGTCCTTTATCAATACGGCCCGGGTTGGTGAGACGACGTACGTCATCACCGCCCCGAGGTCCGACCTTCTTCCTGTGCCCATGGCACCTCCTATTTCTGGTTGACGAGAAACACGAACCGCGCACCTCTATAGCCATTATACACGTAATTAGCCTACTGTCAAGCGGAGTACAAAATTTGGTATACTCGACCGATGGACGAGAGAGAGAAGCATTTGGCGGAGCTGGAGGCGATGATGGCATCGCCAGACTTCTGGCTGGATAAAAGTAAGGCACAAACTCTTGTGCAGGAATACCAGATACTGAAAGAGGGCGGTGGAGGAGACCCGCACGACGCAGGTAACGCGACTCTCGCGATTCTAGCTGGCGCCGGTGGGGACGACGCAGAGGACTTCGCGAAGATGCTCCGACGAATGTATGAAGGCTACGCGAGTAAAAAGGGTTGGGGAGTACGCGAACTTCACGCAAACGAAAATGACCACGGCGGATACCGAAATTTGATGATTGAAGTTATCGGTATCGGCGCATATGGGAGACTGAAGCACGAGGCGGGAGTGCATCGCCTCGTGCGGCAGTCGCCATTTAATGCGAATGCGAAACGGCAGACCAGCTTCGCTCTTGTCGAGGTGCTTCCGACACTCGTGGCGACCGACAAGGTGGAATTAAAGCCGGATGACCTAGAAACACAATTCGCCCGCTCGGGAGGGGCGGGCGGGCAGAACGTGAACAAGCGCGAGACAGCCGTGCGCATACTCCATAAGCCGACCAATCTGTCCGTGCATATTTCAAGCGAGCGGAGTCAGCTCGCCAACCGAGAAAAGGGCATGGAGCTTCTAAAGGCAAAGATTTTTGCAAAAGAAGAGGCAGCTCGCGAAGCAGAGGCCAAGGGCCGTTCAATCGCCGCGACCACCGCGAACGAGTGGGGGAGCCAGATTCGCTCTTACGTGCTCCACCCATACAAAATGGTCAAGGACCATCGCACCAATCACGAATCCAGTAATCCAGACAAGGTTCTCGCCGGTGACCTAGACGACTTTATAGACGCATCCGCCGCGGGTGGGGTACAATAAATAGCGACAATGATTTATTTCGACAAGGTGACGAAGAGATACGGGGACATGTCTGCGCTCGAGGATGTGACACTCTCTGTGGCTCCCAAAGAGTTTATCTCTATCGTCGGGCACTCCGGTGCGGGGAAGACGACGCTCCTTAAACTTCTTCTCGCAGAAGAACGCCCCACCGAGGGGTCGGTTTTTTTTGAATCCGTTGACGTCAACGACCTACCGAGCTCGGCGCTCCATCATTACCGTCGTAAGATAGGTATGGTTTTCCAAGATTTTCGTCTCATCCCGAACAAGACTGCGTACGAGAATATCGCCTTCGCGATGGAGGCCGCCGGCCGCTCCGACGACGAGATCGCGAGCGACGTGCCATATATCCTAGAGCTCGTGAATCTAGCCGATAAGGCTACACACTTCCCAGACCAGCTCTCCGGAGGCGAGAAACAGCGCATCGCCATAGGTCGCGCCATAATCAATCAGCCTGAGCTTATAGTCGCCGACGAACCTACCGGCAATCTGGACCCAATCAACACATACGAGATTGTTGAAATTCTAAAAAAGATAAACGAGTTGGGGACAACCATTGTTATCACTACACACAACAAGGGCGTGGTCGACGCCATCGGCAAGCGCGTTGTAACCATCGACCGAGGGAAGGTGGTGCGCGACGACAAGGACGGGAAGTATATACTGTAGATATGGACTGGATGATTATTAAGAGGGTACTACTAAGCGGATGGAAGAACTTCGTCCGCGGCGGAGCGGTCTCCGCCGCGACCGTGCTTATCATGACGGTGACGCTCGCGATTATCGGCTCACTCATTTTCCTCTCCGCCCTACTCTCCTTCACTCTTGAGACCATCAGTGAAAAAGTCGACGTGTCAGTCTACTTCGTTACATCGGCGAGCGAGATGGAGATTCTGGGAGTGAAGGACCAGCTGGAGAAGCTGCCGCAGGTCGCGAGCGTCAGCTACACCTCTGCCGACGAGGCACTTGCGAGTTTCAGAGTGCGCCACGAGAGTGACCAACTCACCCTTCAAGCTCTGGAGCAGCTAGGCGGGAATCCGCTAGATGCCTCGCTTGAGGTGCGCGCGAAGGACCCTTCCCAATATGAGAGCATCGTGAGCTTCCTCGAGGCGTCGCCCGCGCTTTCTGCCGGAGGCGCATCAATCATAGACCGTATCAACTATGCGCAGAACAAAGACGTAATCGACCGTCTCTCGCTCGCGATACAGGCGACTCGCGAGATCGGATTCGCAGTTGTTATTCTATTCGCTCTAGCGTCGATTCTTATCGCCTTCGCCACGGTTCGTCTGGCGATATACACAGCCAAGGACGAGATAGCAGTGATGCGTCTAGTTGGAGCCAGTAACGCTTACATCCAAGGGCCGTTTATAGTTACCGGTATCATCACCGGCATCGCGGCCGCGGCGCTCGTCTTACTCCTTCTCGGACCGGCGACGTGGTATGCGGGAGATAAGACGGCCGGCTGGTTCGGAGGGTTCAATGGCGGTAGCTATTACGCGAGTCACTTCTCATCAATCTTTTTCATAATACTCTCTTCCAGCATAGTGCTCGGAGCGATCGCCTCCGTGCTCGCCATTCGCAAGTATCTGAAGGTCTAACATGACTAAAGACGGTCACAAGTACATATTCGTCGTAGGCGGGGTGATGAGCGGCGTCGGCAAAGGCATCGTCTCCTCCTCAATCGGTTGCATATTGAAGTCAAAAGGACTTCGCGTTACGGCGATTAAGATAGACCCATACATCAACGTAGATGCCGGTACCATGAATCCGACCGAACACGGCGAGGTGTTCGTGCTCCGCGACGGCTACGAGACAGACCAAGACATGGGTAACTATGAGAGGTTTCTTGACGAGGACCTGCCGGAGATTAATTACATGACGACCGGTCGCGTGTACCAAGAGATAATCCGTCGCGAGCGCAATCTGGAATACAAGGGTAAGAACGTCGAGGTCGTACCCGACGTGCCGCTAGAGGTGATACGTCGCATCGAGGCTGCGAGAGAGGCTGCGAAGGCCGACGTGACTCTTGTCGAGATAGGGGGAACAATCGGCGAATACCAAAATATCATTTTTCTAGAAGCGGCGCGTATGTTGAAGCAGAGGCATCCGCAGGACGTCGCGGTGGTGATGGTCTCGTATGTCCCTATCCCGAGCAACATCGGCGAGATGAAGACTAAGCCTACGCAGTACGCGTCACGCTCACTCAACAGTGTCGGTCTACAGGCCGACATTATCCTCGCCCGCGCTGAAGTCGCGCTAGACGCTAAGCGCAAAGAGAAAATCGCTATTTTCTGTAACATCGACCCGTCGCGAGTTATCTCGGCGCCCGACGTGAAGAGCATATATGACGTGCCGCTTAACTTCGAGAAGGGCAGACTCGGTGACATGCTCCTCGAGATTCTGCATATGCCGGAGAAAAGGCGCACTCGTCTCTCAGAGTGGACCCGCTTCGCTAAGTCAGCAACCGACGTGAGCGCACCGGAGATTAAGGTAGCAATAGTGGGGAAATATTTCGACAGCGGCGACTTCGTGCTCTCGGACGCGTACCTCTCGGTGATAGAGGCGGTGAAGTTCTCTGCGGCTAAGTTGAATCGCCGTGTGAAGATTTCGTGGATTAATTCAAAAGCTCTGGAGAAAGGGGGCGCTAAGGAAGTAGCGAAGCTCGCTCAGTATCACGGAGTCATAGTCCCCGGCGGATTCGGCGAGAGCGGGATAGAGGGGAAGATTAAGGCGATACAATTCGCACGCGAGAAGAAGATTCCGTATCTCGGTCTCTGCTACGGAATGCAGCTTATGGTGATTGAATACGCTAGGAACGTCTTGAAGCTGAAGGGCGCGCACACCACTGAGGTGAAGAAGAATGCTGAGGACCCCGTGGTTGACGTGATGTTAGAGCAGAAGAAGCATCTTGCCGACAATAAATACGGCGGGACAATGCGTCTCGGCGTCTACCCATGCTATCTGAAGAAGGGAACACTCGCTCGCACAGCGTATAAAAAAGAATTGGTAGAAGAGCGTCATCGACATCGCTACGAGATTAATTCAAGCTATGTGAAGCCGCTTGGAAACGCGGGTCTCGTTTTCTCGGGAGCTTCTCCAGACGGCGTCCTGATGGAGATTGCAGAACTACCGCGCGAGACACATCCGTTCATGCTCGGGACGCAGTTCCACCCGGAGTTTCAGGCGCGGCCTCTCTCCCCGCACCCCTTGTTTACCGAATTCCTCCGCGCCACCGTCAATCGAAAAAGAAAGAAATAGGGGGGTGCTATAATTAGGACCATAGATATTCGGGTTAATAAATTAAAATTACTTATGAATAAACTTAAGTTCATCGGAGTTGTTGGAGGTGTCGCGGCGATGCTTCTGTCCGCACCAGTTGCATTCGCTCTCGAAGACGGAGATGCTGAAGTGACGAGCGTGCGACCGGTCACTACACGTTCCATAGCGACCACGACCAGAAACGTGAGGGTGGAAACCGCACGTGAGGAAGCTAAAGCACGAATGGAGAACGCGAGAGAAGAAGCCAAAACACGAATGGAAACAGCTCGCGAAGATGCTAAGTCTAAAATGGAGGCCAAGCGCGAAGAGATGAAGACCAAAATGGAAACACAGAGAGAGAGGGCCAAACAGCGTCTCGCCGACATTCGCGACAAGAAAAAGCAGGAAATGGCCTCTAAGATTGCCGACCAGTTCGACAACCTGAATAAGAAGTGGACAGACCACTTTATAGAAAGACTCGGCCATTTCAGTGATGTTCTTCTGAAGATGCAGGAGCGCTCGGATATCGCCGCGACAAACGGTAAGGACGTTACCGCGACCAATGCCGCTATTGAAGCGGCGAGGACGGCAATCGCTACCGCACAGACGGCGGTAACGGTACAGGCCGCGAAGACCTATGTTCTAAACGCCACCGCAGTGACCATTACAGCAGCTACAACCACCGATACGGGACAGGAGAATCTTATGAAGGGACTTCGAACGCAGTTCCAGAGTCTGCATAAGGCACTCTTCAAAGACCTATTCGCACTCCGTGACGGCGCGATGAAGAAGGCGGACACGGCGGTAAGGGACGTCCTGAAAACGCTCGGGAAGATACCGAGGGTAGACGACAATGATGACGCGACGGACGATTCAGCTCAATAATTCTTTAATCAATATATTGCTATGGAAAATGAAACAATGAATCAGAATGTGCCGATTCAGAATCAGAATATGTCTGCGGGAATCGTTCCGCCGTCGGTCGCTCCGGCCCAGAGCTCGTCGCACGCGATGTTGTATATCGTCTTGGCAGTAGTTGTAGTTATAGCTGCCGTAGCATTCTGGTATCTAGGTTCACTACAGCAGACGCAACCCGCCACCGTCGAGACGCCGATAGTAACCGAACAGACACAGCCTACACAAACACAGGTGCCCGCGAGCGGGAACACGACCGCTGATATCTCATCCAGCCTAGACCAGCTCACAGACACTGCCGCCACACTTGACGCTGACGCCGCCGCCGTCTCCGGCGACTTACAGAGCCTCTGATAACATTAGCGGTTGAATAAAGAGCATTTTTCAAGTATCGTGCAGTAATGCGCGATACTTCGCGTTATGTGCATTGCGATACACATCTAATGGTAGTAGAATATAGAGCATGGACGCCAGAGCAAAGAAGATTTCTCAAACAATGCGTTCCCGCCATCTCGACAACTTCAAACGGTGGCGAGATAAGATGAAAGAGTTAGGGGACATAAAAAGTACATATCCAGTTTTCGAGAAAAACGGAGACCTTGCTGAACTTATCGGAACTGTTCTTGGAGACGGTCATATCTACAGACATCCTAGATGCGATTCACTTCGTATCACCGGAGATGCAAGTAAGATGGGTTTCGTGAATCGTTCCGCGAAATTAGTAAAAGCCGTTTTCGATAAAAAACCGACAGTTTTGAAAGTGTTGCGTTCGAATGCAATGACTATAACTATCTATGAACGTAATATTTCAAAACGACTTGGAATTCCGCACGGTTCTCGAAAGGATCTGAATTATATTCTGCCGAAATGGATTGTTCGTAGCAGACCATTTACAATAAGGTTTCTTCGCTGTCTTTATGAGGCTGAAGGCTCGCTCTGTTATCACCCTCCGACATCCACGCATAAGTTATTTTTTGCGAATAAGAATCAACACCTACTAAAACTCGTTGCTACGCTTGTCGAGGGTCTTGGGTTTACCCAGAATACCTATATCAATAAAGTTCAGGTTTCTCGAAAGGCGGAGGTGCAAGAATTGAAAAATTTGATACAGTTTAGAAGTTATTAACTTTGCGGGATCGTCTAAAGGTAGGACTGCAGATTCTGGATCTGCGTATCTTGGTTCGACTCCAAGTCCCGCAGCCAGTTTGAGACAGGTTCGGACTCCGAAGAGTCTCTCAGACCATAATAAATGTCATCACTCAAACACACTGAACGGATTAAACTTGAGAAGCTTCTAGAAATGAGTAGCGGCTACGTTTGTGATTTCTCGGACAGAACTTTCAGAGATTTTATTCTAGAAAACACGAATGTTGATGTTTACATTTCTGGCTACGAAGAAGGGGGAACATCAAAGGCCAACCGCTTGAGAACATTATTGAAAAAAGAATCCGATCAGATTTCTGCGAAGCTAATTCGTGCTCTCTTAGATTATTGGAGAACCCAGAGGGTTATTTCCAATACTCAAATAACTCCAAATGAAGAGATTTTGTTCGAGGAGAGTAAGAAAATTGCAGATAGACTTGAAGGAATTTCGTTCACAAGCTTTCCTCGCGATGATGGTGAGATGAAAAAGAGCCTAAAACTCTTTCTGAATGACCCACGCTTTGTACATAGAAAGCTTGAGACAATAAGAGAAAGTTTTCCAATTGAGCAGTCTGCTTTAAGAACATTGCTTCTTGAGGTTGGGGCGATGCGTTTTCAAGGTGGAGATGGAACTGAATTATGGAGACTTCACCCTCAAAATGACAGATCAGTTCCAAGGAGTAAGTGGAGTTCAGAAAGAGTCCCAGCTGGTTACCCAATGAGCTCCAGTTC
>CAZVYA010000012.1:0-723 GCA_964631225.1 uncultured Candidatus Saccharibacteria bacterium | reverse complement strand
TTGGGAAAAGATAGTGGACGATTTGATTAAAAACGGGCGATCGGAATTAGCACAGAGGAGTGGGGATCACAGCACAGTGCCCTTGCATATAGGAGATTACATATCTGGAGATAAGATTTCAGGCGATAAAGTTGGTGGGAATAAAAACACAACGTTAGAGCCCTCTCGGTTGAGTAAGTACTGGTGGGGACTCATCATTCCAATTGTAGTTCTGATATTGGGATACATAATTACGGAAGGTAGAATTCCCAAAATTTTCGGTTGGAATGGTTGGTCTTATTCGAAAATTCAGAATCTTCCAGAAAAAAGTGTTTTATCAAAGGATATCCTGCGCTCGTTGAATCCTCTGGAAACTGGGAAAACAAAAAGCGAGCTCCCAAATGACGTGTACTTTTATACTAATGGCATAGCCATTACATATGAAATTGGGAACCCCAGAACTGATACTTTAACAGCGACGAGTGAGTACTCAAAGAATTTTTCTTTTGAAATTCAGAAAATAGCCGATCGTTATTATGTGGTCGGATTTATCTCTGATGAGACATATTCCAAAATTGGTGCTGTGAATACGCAAAATCCTTTATATACAGTTTTGTTTCCCTCTCTTTGGGGTGGTGCTGCCAATCCCGTAGCTATACCTTTCGATAAAATATATACGGTTAAAGATAGAGTTATTGATTTAGATATGAGCAAGAAAGCCTACGTTCTGGATATAGGTTTCAA
>CAZVYA010000011.1:0-9875 GCA_964631225.1 uncultured Candidatus Saccharibacteria bacterium | reverse complement strand
CAACGGCGTGACCAGAGCACAGACGAAAACGATGAGGGCTTTCTTGAAGTCCATTTCTCTCATTATACCAGTATGATTGCTAAGTGCGGCGTTATCCACTCATTTAATATCCGCTTAGAATATCTATCTCCTGCTGGAAGTCCGCGGCGAACTGCATAACGCTGTCGCCGTACGGAGCGAAGCGCGGATTTTTATAATAGCCTCCGGCGAAGTATTTAAGTGCGGCGGTGCGCTCAGCGGAGGGCGTCTGTAGGGCGGCGCCGAGATCGGTCATATAGAGCGCTACTGCGGTAAATGCATCTAGATTGTTCCACGGGTTAGCGGGGATGTTCAGGTGTCCGGCTAGTTTCGCGATGCGATTTTGATAGCTCGCCCAAGTGGAGGGAATGAACTGCGCGGGACCCATTCCTCCTCCGTAGCCGGTGGACTGCGGACAGGAAACCGGCATGCTGAATGGGTCTAGACCGAGAGCCGCTGTTATCGCCATGAACGGATCTACGTCGCGAGACGCTTTCATAACTCTTCTTATAAACGTTCCCGTGTTCTTACCTTTACCATTGCCCTTGTCCGGAACGTTGGTGAGTAGGCATTGACCGACATTAGCGCCGAGATTAGTCTCCTGTCGCATAATGCCCAGAATAAACGCCGGACGGACGCCGGTAGCTGCTCCGGCCTGCTTCGCTAGCGTAATGGCCGTCGGGAGAGATATTTGTCCTCCCCCTCCGGCCAGAGCGAAGAGCTCGGTTCGAATCTGCGCCGCAGTTTTCTTGGTAACCGCGATAATCTTCTGATAGTTAGCCTCTATGCCCTTCGTCTGTGAGAGTAGCTTCTTCTTTTGGTCTTCCTGTGTCTGGAGCGACTGCTTCGCCACTTGAGCGACTTGTCGTAACTGTTCCTGTTCTGCGAGACGTTCTTGTAATGCATCCTTCTCTGCCTCCGTTGAAGCGCTTGTCTGTTCAATGTGGTCGAACGAGTCTGAGAGAGCTCTCTTGATAGAAACGAACGCGTCTAGGTCTCTGAAGAATCCGGAGACACTTTGTGAGCCGAGCGCGACCGAGACGACTGAGTATCCGTCGAGCACCTGCGTCTGCCGTAGTATCTGCGCGAGCGACTCCTTCTCGGCGGCCAGCTGTGCCGAGAGCTGTGAGAGTGTTTTGTTGCGGACGCCGATATCGCCGTTGAGTTGTGCGATAGCGAGATTAATTGCCTTAATCTGGAGCTGAGTCCGTCTAATCTCGGCATTAAAAGCGTCTACCTGAGTCTGGAGAGTCTGACTCTGATTCTGTGCCGTTTCTAAAAGCTGTTGCTGAACGGCAATCTGGCTCTCTAGGTCGTTCAACTGGCTCTGTAGCTCCTGCTGACGATTCGTAACCGCCTGCTGCATATTCTGTGCGAACGCTAAGGACGGCGCGACACCGAGCGCGCAGAGAAATACAAAAAAGAAAAACCGGCGCATGTCCGGTCATTCTACCATTTATAAAATCTCTTTACTCCGCAGACTTCGCCTCTCCCTCTCCCGCATCAGCTCCGACTTCCTCTTCCTTACCCTTCTTCTCCACTTCAATCGTAGAGATATCAGCCGGCGCGACGACCTCCTCCTTCTCTTCGATGACCTCCTGCACGAGCGCAACCACCTCTTCAGCAGGAGTGACGAGCGCGATGCCTGCGGGCAGTATTAGGTCGCTCGCGTGTATCTTGTCGCCTAGAGCCACGAGAGCTGAAATATCAACAGTGATTGTGTGCGGGAGGTTCATCGGGTCCGCCTCCACCTCCAGTTCATGCATAACCTTCACGAGGTTCGCACCGGCCTCTACCGCCGCCGAGACGCCGATAAATTCGAGCGGAACATGAACCTCCACCTTCTCGCCCTTAGTGACCGCATAAAAGTCCACGTGGCGTGGGAGATTCGTGAGCGGGTCGAGGTCAACTTCGTGAATAAGAGTCGGGATGGCCTCGCCAAGTCCGGTAAGCGACACAATAGTAGCTTCGCCGGCCTCGCGCAGAACCTTACCGAATGTTATAGCCGACACGGTCACCGGTGTAGCCTTTTGGTGCGCTCCATAGACCACGCCGGGGACGCTGCCGGCACGGCGCAAGGCCGGCGCGCTCGCGCCACCGTCAGTCCGCTTCTCTACCTGTAGCGTCAACATATCGGCCAAGTATGCCTCACATCTGCCATTTCCGCAACCTTCTTCACTCACCCATGTTGGACGTACGACGTCCAACATGGGTTATACTTTATGAATGGAGCTGTACCATGTGATTAACAGGGGCGTCGATGGGCGGAATATATTTCTAGATACGCAAGATTACGCACGTTTCGTACATGACCTCTATGAATTTAACGACACTGCTCCTGCACTTGAGTTTGCCCGCACTTCCCCTCAAGACACGAATGTGGGACGTACGACGTCCCACATTCGTAATAGATTAGTTGATATACACGGTTGGGAACTAATGAAGAACCATTTCCATCTCTTGCTTTCAGAGCGCATTGAAAACGGCATCACCCTTTTCTTACGCAAGATGAGCGGTTACGCAAGATATTTCAACGAACGGCACGAGCGTCGGGGCACATTATTCCAGGGCCGAACGAAAAAAATACTAATTACTCGTCAAGAACATTTTCTTTATATACTTCATTACGTCCACTTAAATTCGCTTGACTACCTCTACGGTGCGAAAAAATGGCGCGAGCGCGATAAGGGCGCCCTCTCTGATATTCCGAAAGTGCTCGAATACCTAAAAAATTACCGTTGGGGCAGTTACATAGATTATTGCGGAAATAAAAATTTCCCATCGATTATCACCAAAACGCTTTTCAACAAAGCATTGGATTCAAGCTATTCTTCTGCTCTTAAGGAATATCTTGTGGATAAGGCTACTGATGAACTAGACACAAAATCTCTAGAGTATTAGCCATAAAATCATGTTGGACGTCGTACGTCCAACATGGATTAACTCGTCGTTATTTTGGTCTTGTGGCGGCGGAGACCTTGGCGAGACGATTTAGGAAGGCGGCGCGGGCGACGTGGACGTTCTCCTCCTTACCCTTCCAGAGCGCTAGCGCCTCGTCTTCAAGCGCACGTAGATAAGAAAATGTCAGGGGCCAAGGCGCGCCCGCTGCGCGGGCGCGCCTTGTTATCGCGGAGAGATTATCTGTCGCTTGGTCAGGAGTCTGCCCGCCGGAGAGAAAGACGATTCCGGCTACCTGCGTCGGCACACTCTCCATAAGTGCGGCGAGCGTATCCTCCGCGACTTCCTCCGGCGTATCCTTCTTAGCGTTCTCGCTCCCCGAGAGTGCCATAGAAGTTTTAATGATGAGGCTCGCGCGGTCCACGGCGTGTTCGTCTAGTACGGAAAAAAGGGTTTTTAACACATCTGCGATAACCGCGCGCGAGCGGGCGCGACTATGCTTACCGTCGAGCAGAACTTCAGGCTCAAGAATAGGCACTAGGCCGGCCGACTGTGCCTCCTTCGCGTAGTTCGCGAGACGCTTCGCGTTCTCGTGTATAGCCTGCGCCGACGGAAGTGTGTCACCATCTATACGGAACACGGCGCGCCACTTGGTAAATACTGCACCCTGCTTCTTATATTCTTCGAGACGCTCTGTGAGACCGATAAGACCGCCGGTAATGAGCTCGTTCGGGCTATCTGAAAAAGGCTCAGTCCCTAGGTCCACCTTCACTCCCGGCAGGATGCCGCGCTCAGCGAGCGATTTCGGAAATAATTTTTTATCACCGCCCTTCTGTAGTAGCGTCTCGGTAAAAAGGATAACGCCTGAGAGATACATCTCGACATCGTCGGCACCGATAAATAGGTCGCGATACTGCCGACGCATCTCTGTACCTGCGGAGATGCCGTGTATGGCGAGGTGCGCGGTCGCTGAGTGCACGCTCTCATCCTCGGCAAGAATCCCCTTGCCCTTGGCGAAGAGCGAGCGTGCTATCGCGACAAGGTCAGTCATGCTCGTATGATATCATTTCCATATGGACTTTATTGCTATCGGCGACACAGTCGTTGACGAGTTTATTAAGCTTAAAGAAGCGCATGTCTCATGTGACGTGAATCACGAGAACTGCACTATCTCGATGAAGTGGGGCGACAAGATTCCATATGATTCTTCAGTACTGGTACCGGCCGTAGGCAACGCGGCGAACGCGGCGGTCGCCGCCGCGCGTCTCGGGTTATCAACGGGATTTATATCAAACGTCGGAAAGGACAGTTTTGGTGAGCAGATTCTGGACGTGTTTAAAAAAGAAGGCGTTGACACGAAGTATATTGCAGTCAACGATGATATACCGACGAATCATCATTACGTACTCTCGTACGAAGCCGAGCGCACAATACTTATCAGGCATGAGGCATACCCATATTTAATTCCAGAAGGATTCACTCCGCCGAAATGGTTATACCTCTCATCTCTCGGTGAACATTCAGAAGGCTTTCATATCGAACTCGCGAAGTGGCTTCGCGAGCATCATGAGACTAAACTCGCATTCCAGCCGGGCACGTTCCAGATAAAGATGGGTAAGGATAAGTTGGCTGAACTGTATGCGATAGCAGAAGTCGTGGCAGTAAATAAAGAGGAGGCGGAGAGAATTCTCGGGCTTGGCGAAACTGATATAAAAGAACTGCTTGAGAAGATGCGCGCACTTGGTCCGAAAATAGCCCTGATTACAGACGGTCCGGCCGGCGCCTACGTTTCCAACGGCACAGAAGTACTTAAGGTGCCGATGTATCCAGACCCGTCGCCGCCTGCGAACCGCACCGGCGCCGGCGACGCGACGACCTCCACCTTCGTCGTCGCACTCGCACTCGGCAAAACGCTCGCGGAGGCGCTCGCGTGGGGACCCGTGAATTCTATGTCTGTCGTCCAACACGTCGGCGCGCAGAAGGGCCTGCTTACGCACGACGCACTTCTGAAACTGCTGGCCGAAGCGCCGACAGAGTATCGCGTAGCGCCCTTGGTATAATAAACAACATGGCCGAACTATCATTCAACGAAGATGTTTCCTACGGTCGCGGTGGCTCTCAGAAACCGTCGTTCATAACCGGTCTTATTATTAAAATAGGAATCGCTAAGGACGAGCGCGGCGCCACAATCATCCTCGGTGCCGTATCTGTTGTTCTAATTACTCTCGCGTTATTCTTCTGGTTCTCCAGAGGTCAGAACACGTCGGCAACTCCGTCGTCAGAGACTCTCGAGTGGGCTAAGACACCGCAGACACTGCCATGAAAAAAGGCTTTACTCTTGTAGAGCTTCTCATCGTCTTCTCTATAATCGGCATTCTCTCTTCTATTATTCTAGGTAACGTTCACATAGCACGCATAAAGGGCATTGACGCTAAGATTGAGGCGGACATGTACAACGTCAGGCTCGCACTACTTCTATACAACGACTCTACTGCACAGATGCCTGTGAATAAAACTCCGGGCGCCGGCTATTGCAACGACCATTCTGACTTTCTTTCTGAACTGGTGACGTCTGGGTACCTGCCGAAGAGCATTCAGGCGCCGTTCTCCGGCATTTACTACTGTTATTACGACTACGGTTCAGGGAATTCTATAGGCGCGGTCGTGGCTACCAGTCTGCAGGCTGCGGCACCGACGGCGGTCGGATATCCGGGAACATGCCGTCCGTGGGCTGCGGGGACAAACTGGTGCAGCACCGAGAACAACACAGAATATTGTATTTGTAACCCGTACTAATGACGAATTAGTCGTTAAGTATTGAATTTTTTAACGGCTCGTAGATCGCTTCGTTTGTGCCGGTCTTGTTTGAAAAAGGTTTAATAGTGGCCGTATGCATGATAAGCCACGCCGCGCCTACTCCGGCCAGAGTGATTAGTAGTGCGGCGAAATAGGTGTTAATCGTATTCTTCATATCTTTATTATATAGCTACGAACTCGCGTGCAACTTCTGCTATGTGTAGAGCGTCAAGTCCGTAGTGTTTAAGAAGCTCATCCGGAGTGCCTGATTGGCCGAATTGGTCTTGTATGCCGAGCCGCTTGATATGCACCGGATGTCGGTCGCAGAGGAACTCGGCCACCGCGCTCCCGAAGCCTCCGGCTGTCTGATGCTCTTCAACCGTTATCACGCGGCCGGAGCGCTTCGCCGCATCAAGTATGGCTTCTTCGTCAAGTGGCTTGACTGTCGGCACGTGGAGCACTAGCGTTTCAATGCCACTCTCGGAGAGCGAGCGAGCCGCCTCGAGCGCTGCGTAACTCACAGAACCCGTAGAAAGAATCGCTACCCTTGGCGCATCAGAATCCCAGAGCGTAAGTGCCTTCCCTATCTGAAACGGTGTTTCTTCGGTCGTAAATGTTGGCGTCGCAGCGCGCCCGAAGCGCAGATAGACCGGCCCGCCGGTCTTCGCCGCAGCGACAACGGCCTTCCTGGCTTCCTCCGCGTCTCCCGTAGAAATAACGGTCATGTTCGGCAACATGCGCATCATGCCGATATCCTCCAACATCTGGTGCGTCGCGCCGTCGGGCCCCACAGAGACACCAGCGTGCATGCCGCAGATTTTCACAGGCACGTTATTCAGCGCGATGGTGGTGCGAATCTGCTCGTAATTACGTCCCGGCGAGAATGCCGCGTAACTCGCGATGAACGGAATTTTTCCTGCGGCCGCCATGCCGGAGGCGACGGTCGCCATATTCTGTTCGGCAACACCCATTTCTATAAATCGCTCGGGGAATTCTTTTTCAAATTGTTCAGCGCGCGTAGACTCCTTCAGGTCTGCGCAGAGCACCACCACTCGCGCGTCAGCCTTCCCCGCCTCCACCGAGCCAGCGCCGAAGCCGTCGCGCGTAGACGCCTTCTTAATTTCTATGGAGAAGACGTCTTCTGTAAGTTTGGCATCTGCGTTAAGCATAGTCATGCGAAATTTTCCCTCCGAGCGTGCGAAGCTCTCTTAAAAATCTTTTACCTTCCTCCTTCGTTGGCGGTTTCCCGTGCCAATGAAAGTCGCCTTCTATTTCAGACACGCCCTTGCCGGCGATAGTGTGCGCGATGATAAGCGTCGGCTTCTCCGCTATCGTCTTCGCCTCGTCCACAGCCGCGACGAACGCGCGGATGTCGTGGCCGTTTACCTCGAGCACGTGCCAATTAAATGCGCGATACTTATCAGCGAGCGGCTCGAGTGGCATCACGTCTTCGGTGTTGCCGTCTATCTGGATATTATTGCGGTCCATCACTGCCGTAAGGTTAGAAAGTTTATATTTGCCGGCGAACATCACAGCTTCCCAAGTATTTCCCTCTTCCTGTTCTCCGTCGCTCATCAAGCAATACACTCTTTGTTTTTTTGTGTCCCCTGTCCCGAGCGGAGTCGAGGGAATGCGGAAGGCGTAGGCGATACCCGCGGCCTGCGAGAGTCCCTCACCAAGAGGCCCTGAGGTTGTTTCCAACCCAAGCAGACGCTCCCTCTCCGGATGTCCCTGTAGTCTGCTCCCGAACTTACGTAGTGTTAAACATTCTTCAATTGGGAAATATCCTGCGTGTGCGAGAGTCGCGTAGAGGAGAGGACAGATGTGGCCGTTGCTGAGTATGAATCTGTCGCGCTCGTCCCAATCAGGACGCTTCGGGTCATGATTGAGAATATGAAAATAAAATGCGGTGAAGATGTCCGCCATGTCGAGAGGGCCCGCTGTGTGCCCGCTACCGGCAGCGACTAGCGAACCGATAATAGTCTCGCGAATCTTTTCCGCTTGGCTCTCTAGCGCGCGCACCTGTTCATCGGTCAATGCCATCTTTAGCAGTATACCTTAGACCCCATACTGGCTTTGAGCGCCTTCGAACGCGGCGAAGGCGGCGACAGGGTCGCCGGCGCGCAATAGGCCTGAGCCCACAACTACGTTAGAAACTCCTAGCACACGGAGCGCTCGCGCACTCTCCGCGGAGACACCTCCGTCCACTTGTATAAGAACGTCCGGATGGCGACTGTGGAACGAGCGAACCCTTTCAAATATTCCTCGGTCTGGCGGCTGACCCTGCTTCCCTATCCTAGCGATGCCCATAAACTGCACATAATCTATTCTGCTTAGATTCTTCTCGACGAGCGCGATGTTGCTCGCGACGTTTAGAGCGAGACCAAGCGAGACGAACTGACCGAACCTGCTCCTCGCTACTGAGAGAAACCGCGGCAGGTCGGTAACGCTCTCAGCGTGGAAGACGAGGCGAGTAGCGCCGAGCGCGAGCCACTCCGTCGCGGCGCGCTCGGCGTCTAGACACATTAAGTCAATCTCGTATTCAAATCTGTCCAGATGCGGCAGCATCTCGCGGCATGCGATCATATTCTCAAACTCTCCAGACGCGTTATAGGGCCACGACGCCGGCGAAGCGAACTTTCCGTCAACAACATCTATCTGTATACGACTCACGTGCGGGATGCGAGAAAATAGTGCGAGCTTCGCTTCGAAGTCTTCGCGCGAAGTAGGAAGCACGGCCGTAATTACTAGGCTCATTTAGAATTTCGCGAGACGGCGCGCGTCACGCGGAGAATCTGAAAACGGTGTCTCTAAAAATATGCGCACAGCCTCGTCTGCATCACTACCTGAGACGAAGCGCGCGCCAATACAGAGCACATTCGCGTCGTTGTGCCGGCGGGGAAGTCGCACTGCGTCAAGACCATCCTCGGAGCGACCTCCCTCGATATCGAGCGCCGCCGTCACTTGCCGAGGACCGTAAAATACGGCAGCACGAATCCCCTTCACGCGGTTCGCACACATCGCCTCGCCCTGCCCACTACCGCCGACGACAACACCGCGCGAATCTGGCGTAGCCGAGACCTGCTTGGAGAGTTGTGTTACGAAGTCGGGGTAGTCGTCATCGGGAGTCTGTGCGAACGCTCCCATATCCTCCACCTCGTGACCGAGTGTGCGCACATGTTCTACCAGCGCGTTCTTTAACGCGAATCCGGCGTGGTCAGCGGCTAGAAATACCCTCATGCCTGTGCCGCCTTGAGCACATGGCGCACTAGTGACTCTGTGTATCCAATCTCGTTGTCATACCATGCGAGCACCTTCACTAGATTTCCGTCCACAACGCGCGTCATCGAGAGGTCTGCGATAGAAGAATATGGCTCGCCGACGACATCACTCGAGACAAGCTCTTCGTCGGTCGTTTTAAAAATTCCTTCCCAGCGCGGCGCTGCAGCAGCGCCGCGAAGTATCTCGTTCACCTCCTCTTTCGTCGTCGCTCTCTTCGCGATAAATGTGATGTCCGCGATAGAACCGGCAGAGACAGGCACGCGCAGCGATATCCCGTCGAACTTACCCGCGAGCGGTGCATACGCCTGCGCGACTGCGGTCGCCGCGCCGGTAGAGGTCGGCACGATATTCATCGCCGCCGCTCTTCCCTCTCGCATATCCTTTTTTGACGGCCCGTCCACAATATTCTGCGAGGCGGTGTATGCGTGAGTCGTAGAGAGTATCGCCTTTTCAATCCCTATCGCTTCGTCAAGAATCGCTACGACTGGGCTCGCGGCGTTTGTTGTGCATGATGCGTTTGAAGATATCTGACAGGTTCCGAGCTTCTCTTCGTTTACTCCCATGAGAACGGTAGCCCCGATAGCGCCACCCGAGCTGCCGTGCGCGAACGGAGCTGTAACGACGGCCTTCTTAGCACCCGCAATTATATGTGCTTGCGCTTTTTCTGGGTCTGTAAAAAATCCTGTGGACTCCACAACCACATCAATCTCCAAGTCCTTCCACGGCAGATTCGCCGGTTCTTTCTCAGAAAAAAACTTCACCTCCTTCCCGTTTATCATCAAAGCCGACGCTTCGGTCGGCTCCCCGACTTCTGACGTCGGGGCTGCCCCAACTTCAAATGGGGCTCTCCCATACACCGTGTCGTACTTCAAGAGATAGGC
>CAZVYA010000010.1:0-10079 GCA_964631225.1 uncultured Candidatus Saccharibacteria bacterium | reverse complement strand
GAATCTTTCTTCGGATACGAGACGTAGCCGATAATCTGTCCGAGAGACGGTAGCGTGTAGTTACGCCTTACGCCACCGTCTTCTCCAGCTGTGTTCTCTGCGAGCACAACTCCGTTAACATCCTCGATTACGCCGCGCGCGGCAAAAAGCGTTCTGACCTCCAGACTATTATGTGCGCTCTCGGCGGCGAACTCAGCTCCGTTAGTTACTTGTAGGTTCCATGTGCGAACAACGAGTGTAGAGAATAAAATTACAAGGGTTGCCGCCAGATAAAAAAAAGTTGACTGCGAGAGAGGTTTCTCCAGTCGCCCCTCAAAACGTGCGCGGTCGAATGCCGGTGCATTTGATGCATCTAGAAATATCTCGTCCGGAGCAATCTCCGGATCCTGCCTATATCCGCGCCACCACATCATCTCTCAATATTACTCGCCAATAGCCTGCCGCGCACGAAGAATGCGGCACCTGTTATAAGCGCTCCGCACAATGTGAATATCGGCGCTACTCCGGTCTGCGGAGAATAATAAATCGTATCGGCGAAGAGCCCAACGGCGAGCGGTACGAGAGGTTCAAGAGATGCGGCAGCGAGCGAGAGAAGTACGGTGAGGGGCCACGGGAAAATTATCGTGGAGACAAAACAAAGAATTGTTAGAGTTCCGCGCATCATGGAATAGATATGCCGGTATCGCGCAGAGTCACCCATGCGACCGAGAACATATTCAGCTCCGACCGGATGCGTAATGTGACCGACGGAGAGGAGGGGTCACTGTCAACGCGCACGACGCTCCCGATCGAGATACGGCCGGGGCCCGGCACCGACACCACGTCTCCGACAACGATGCCGGCGGAACGCGCGACGGACGCCTGCATTGCTCCGGCGCCAACTCCAATGATTGTAACCGGCAAACTATTTTTCCCAACCCAGCCACTCACAGTCATTTTTGGCGCCGAGAATAGCGTCACCCGCGAGAAGTCGTCGAGAACCGTTGAGACGACGCCGAGCGGCGTACCTCCCTCGCCGAACGCCTCCATGCCGAGAATAATTCCCTCATTCGAACCGCCGGCCAGAATGAGCGTATCGTAAGGACTCGACGGCGGGCGCGCGACAACACCTGCAATAATCGTCTTACCGTCCTGCTCGAGCCCAGATATATCTTCTATTTTCTGTATGAGCGTCTGATTTTGTAAGAAAAGTGCGGAATTCTCTTCAATTAGCCTTTCATTTTGTACTGAGAGCTTGGCGGTGTCGCCGAAGCTGTTAAAAAACAAGCTGCTTTTTTCTGAAAAAGCATCTGACGCTCGGAAAACCGGAGTGAAGACGGTCCAGAAGAAGTTCGGCGCGGAGATGCGCAAAATAAGGAGTAGAACAGCCACAATAAGCGCGTACGCACCCCACGAAATGTTCGTGGAGGAAAGTAACGCGTTACGCTTCGCTAAGTATGTCCTCTTCATCGACAAAGAAGTCTTCGTACGGCGTCGGGTCCTCGGTCACGATTCCTGCCCCGCGCACCACCGCCGTGAGCGGGTCCGGAGCGACCCGCACAGGCACGCCGAGCATCTTCGCGAGTATCTGAGGCAGACCGCGCAGGAGTGCCCCGCCCCCGAAGACCGTCACGCCGTGCTGTAGCACGTCTGAGAGAAGCTCCGGCGGCGTTGCTTCTATCACCTCCTTCATCGCGTCCATAAGCGCATCAAGAGACGGTGCTATCGCTTCACGTACGTGCGAGTCGGTGAGCGATATCTCGCGAGGGAGTCCGGTCGCGAAATCGCGTCCGCGGACACTCCGTGTCAGCACCTCTGAAAGAGGCATCACCGCGCCGATAGAAATCTTTACGTCTTCGGCGGTGCGCTCGCCGATGCCGAGCTTAAACTCGCTCCTCACGAATTCAATAATGTTGTCATTGAAGCGGTCGCCGGCGACGTGCGAGCTCTTAGACGCGACGACTCCCTTAAGCGCGATGACGGCTATGTCGGTCGTCCCTCCGCCGATATCCAGCACCATCGTCCCGACAGCCTCGCTCACCGGCAATTTCGCTCCGATGGCTCCGGCAACGGGTTCTTCCAGAATAATCGCTTCGCGAGCGCCGGCATTCTTCGCTGCGTCGCGCACAGCGCGACTCTGCACATTTGTCACACCGGTCGGCACACCGATAACAACTCGCGGACCGAAGAGCCGTACGCGTCCGTTCTGCGCCTTATTGATGAGGTAGGTTAGCAACTCCTCGGTCACTTCGAAGTCGGAGATGACGCCATGGGAGAGTGGACGCACGACACGAATATGCGCGGGTGTCTTACCGAGCATAATCTTCGCCTCCTTCCCGACCGCGACGACCTGATGCGTTTTGTCGTTAACGGCGACGACAGACGGCTCGTTAATGACGACACCGCGCCCGCGTACATAGACGAGCGTATTTGTAGTCCCTAGGTCTATCGCGATGTCACTACTGAAGAGCGCATTTTTTGAAAATCTTGGCATAGGATAGGCACTAGGCACTAGGCACTAGCTCAGAGCGAGAAACTTTATCTACTTTCCCTGTAGCGCGATTCACTACCTCAAACTCGCCGGTGGCTACCGCGTCTTTACCGACCACTATTCTCTTAGGGATACCGAGTAAGTCACTCTCCGCGAATTTCTCGCCGGCGCGAAGGTCGCGGTCATCATAAAGCACCTCAATGCCGGCTTTCGTCATATCAGCATAGAGAGCATCTGCCGTCTTAGAAATTTCATCGTCGTCTTTCCCTAACGAGACGAGATGTGTAGAAAACGGCGCGACGCCCTCCGGCCACACAATTCCCTTATCGTCTGCAAATGTCTCCACAATAGTGCCGACAAGGCGTGAGGTGCCGAAGCCGTAACAGCCTACGATAGGTGTCTGTTCCTTCCCTTCTTTATCCTTGTAGGTAAATCCGAATGCCTTCGGATACTTATCTCCGAGGTCAAATACGTTCCCGACCTCCGATGCGCGCGCTTTCTTCAACTTCCCTTTTCCGCATTTGGGACACATTTCTCCATCGACGACTTTTGAGATTTCAGCATTTGCGCAATGCGTGCATTGTTCGCAATACACAATGTTATCTTCGCCGGCATCAGTGAGCGCCATGAACTCGTAGGATATTTTTTCAGAAAATGCGCCTCCGGATGCTTCTGTAACCTTCACGTCCAGTCCGCAACGTTTAAATGCTTTCAGATATGACGCCTTCACGATTTCATAAAACTTTTCAAAATCTTCTTGTGTCGCATGGAAGCTGTACATATCCTTCATACCGAATTCTCGCCCGCGCATCACGCCCGACTTAGCGCGGAGCTCGTCGCGGTACTTCTGTCCTATCTGATAGATAGCGACCGGCAGGTCCTTATACGAATGCACAAATTCTTGTGCGATGGGAGTTATGATTTCTTCTTCGCTCTGACCGAGCGCGTATTCTTTTTCGGTCCGGCTTTGAATCTTGAACAACACGTCCACGCCGTCCCAGCCTCCCGTTGTCTTCCACTTCTCCGAGGGATGCAGTGTCGCCATCCGGATTTCCTGTCCGCCGATGGCGTCCATCTCTTCTCGTATGATGTTTTCTATTTTCGTAAGTACGCGTAGCCCTAAAGGAAGATACGAATACACGCCCGCCATTTCTTTATGAATGTAGCCTGCACGAACCAATAGCTGTGCGTTCTTCGCAACCTCATCGCTCGGCGCCTCGCGCCGTGTCTTAGTAAAAAGCCGTGATTGCCTCATAGGGGACAGTATATGCCCCTCCTGCACCAAGCGCAAAAGCATTTATCCAACGATTTTGAAGATGTCGTGGGCGGTGACGACGAGCATGAGGAGGATGAGGGCTACGAAGCCGATGGCGTTCATTGTGAGAGCGACAACAGGTTTAATCGGCCGGCGAATTATGCTTTCTATAATGACGAAGAGTAGGCGCCCTCCGTCGAGTGCAGGGACGGGGATGAGGTTGATGAGTGCGAGGTTTATGGAAATAATCGCCATAATGGAAAATAAGTATCCGAGTCCCTGCGCCGAAGCTCCACCGACAACGCCGGCGATACCGACAGGGCCGGCGACCTGCGAGAGGTCTGCAGAGAGAGTGAAGACTCCGTAGAAGAAGTGCCAGAGGCCGACTGCTGTGAGCTGAGTCGCGCTCCAAGTGAGACGCGCTCCCTCGATAATCGCAGAACCTAGCGATAGAGGGACGACGCCGATGGTAGCGACTTCAACCCCGAGCGCGTAGCGCGAGGGGTCAGAGGTTGCGACGCCCGTTGCGGGCGTCGCCTTGACCGTCTTTTCAACTCCATCATGCTTAACCACGAGTGTAACTACATTTCCGTCGCTCGCAGCGATAAAAGCAGAAAAACTCTTTGGGTCCACGGCTTCCCATTGCCTTTTCTCATCACTCGCTCTAATAATAGAATCCCCTAGTACAAGCCCCGCGAGCGCTGCTGGAGATGAAGGTAGAACATTCGCTACGGCGAGCTCAGTGTCGCGCGCATTCGCCACCTCGCTCTCCGAGAGCGCTCGCGGAGTTCCCATGACGAGCGCGCCAGTGATAAGCACGTATGCGAAAAGAAGGTTCATTGAAATACCTGCGATAAGCACGAGAGCCTGCAGAATTCTCGGGCGCGCAGAAAATGCACGAGGGTCTGGCGCATCTCCCTGAACTTTCCCGTCTTCGCCAAATATCTTTACGAACCCGCCAAATGGCAACCAGTTGAGCGTGTATTCTGTTTCCCCAATCTTACCTATAACCATCGCGCGTGGCGGATACCCAAGTCCGAATTCGTCTACGCGCATGCCAGACCACTTCGCCACGACGAAATGCCCGAACTCGTGCACTACTATGAGTGCAACTATTACAGCAATAAAGATTAAAATCTCCATAGGCGCTAGGCTTTAGGCTTTAGCATATCCGAACTAGTGCCTAGAGCCTAATTTCCTGTTCTTTCTTTTCCTGTATTTTGAGGAGCGACTCGTTACCGGCGTCTATAAGCTTCTGTATCTCGCCCTTCAGACGCTTCACTTCGTCTTCGCCGATGCCGCCGGCTTCTTCGGCTGTATCAAGCGCTTTCAGCGCATCAGTCCTATGCGAACGGAGCGTCACTTTCGCTTGTTCTGTTTTATCCCCAGCGATCTTTGAGAGCTGCGTTCTCCGTTCACTCGTTAGTTCTGGAAAAGAGATGCGAAGACCTTGGTCGTCGGTAGATATTCCGACTCCGAGATCGGCATCGGTAATACCCTTCTCTATCGCCTTGGTGAGCGACTTATCCCAAGGGATAACGCGGAGAGTGCGCGCATCTTCTACAGAAACGTTCGCGAGCTCGCGGAGCGCGGTGCGAGTGCCGTATGCCTCGGGCTTCACTGCATCAAGCAATGTCGGCGTCGCACGACCGGTACGCACGCCTGAGAGCTCGCGTGCGAGCCACTCCTCGGTCTCTTTAATACTCGCTTTCAATTTAGAAAAGTCGTACGCCATCTTTCAATTATACCAAATCTTTCGGAATAACGAGCGAGAGGTGTTCCAGAATCATTTTTACCGGCGCACTCCGGTCGTAAAGATGCACGCGTAAGACCGCGATGTCTCTCAGTAGCGAGGTGACTCCTTGCGGGAACGGAGAGGTGACTCCTTGCTTCAAGGTGTCTCCTCTCCGTTCGTATGCAATCGCTTCAATGCCATTCACAATCGCGAGCGCCTCTTCGCGATTCTCTCGCTTCTCCTCTTCGTCCTTACCACTGGTAAGTTTCTTTATCATCACGCTCCGCTTCTCTTTACTCGCCTTTATAAACTCCTCCGCCGGATTTATTTCGTGCTTGGTGCTTGGTGCTTGGTGCTTCAATACTTGTACACGTGAACGTAACGTAGGCAATAGTCCACCAAGTGATGGGAGTACAAAAAATATATAAACACCAACAGGTGGTTCTTCAAAAAGCTTCAGGAGCGCATTCTGCGCCTCGTGATACGCGCGACTCGCAGAAATTATCACAACTTTATGTTTACCGGTGAATGCTTTCCCCGCGGCAAGTTCAGAAACTTGCCGCGCATCCTCAACCGAGAGCAGTCCGTAACGCAGAACAACGACGTCTGGGTTATTTTCAACTTTCATCCCCAGCTCTTTCTTCGCCCACGCCCGCGCCGCAGCTATCCCCTCCTCTGCTCCCGCCTCTATAACAAACGCATGATGCTGCATATGTTCAGTATATATGAAATGAGTGTGCTATACTTAAGAGTATGAAATCTACCCGAGAACGCATCGTCGACACCGCACTTTATGCATTCGCTATTATCCCTTCGGTGCTATTAACGCTTATTAAACCAACTTGCGTTCCCTACGCAGGTAGCTACACCGATTGTGCTCTTGGATCTATCGGAGATTCTATCGCCAGCTTTCTCGACGTATACGGTCTCATCGTCGCCCTTTTTGGCGGATGGATCATCATATTGCTCCTCTGGGGATTTTCTTTCTATTGGAAGATAAAAAAGCATGGGAACGCGCAACTTTCGACCAAGGAACTCTTGTTATCGACACCCTTCATTTTTATATATACGATTTTCCTGCTTCCGCGACTACTATAACTTACTGTTCAGTTAAGGCTTGTGTTGACTGCTCGCAATCGCAATCATTGCTTCGCCAAGATGCTTTTCTGATACGTGTGCAGATGCTTCAGCGCGATGCCGGTCCCGCGCGCGACGCAGAAGTACGGGTCTTGGCCCAGTTTAGCGACGACGCCCGTGCGACGGTACACAAGCTCGGGCATCATGCGGAGCTGTGAGGAGCCACCTGTGAGTATAATTCCATTATCAATAATGTCGGCGGCGAGCTCGGGCGGGGTGTCTTGGAGCACCTTGCGTATCGCCTGTGTCATCTCTCTAAGCTCTCTCGACATGGCGGTTACGAGATCGTTGGTTGAGAGATCCACTGTACGCGGGAGCCCGCTCATTAGGTCACGCCCTTTGACCGCCATCGTGAGCTCTTCGTTCATCGGCACGGCGGCGCCTATCTTTATCTTCACCTCTTCAGCAGTTTTGTCTCCGATAGCGAGGTTGTGATGCTTCTTAATATGGTCAACCACCGCACGGTCCAGTCTGTCGCCCGCGCACTTCACGCTCGTCGAGGCGACGATGCCGCCGAGCGATATCACAGCGACGTCTATCGTCCCGCCGCCGATGTCCGCGACCATGCGCCCCATCGGCTCGTGAATAGGAATGCCTGCACCGATTGCCGCGAGTATCGGCTCTTTCACAACATACGCATTTTTCGCTCCAGCCTTTATGGCGGCTTCAATAACAGCGCGCTTTTCTGTGGACGTAACGCCGGCAGGGACCGAGACGAGCACAGTTGGTCTGAAAGGGTTCCTGCCGAGCGCCTTTCGCATAAAATATCTGAGCATCGCTTCTGTCACGCGGTAATCCGCGATAACGCCGTCTTTCATCGGGCGATATGCAATGATGTCGTCTGGTGTACGGCCTATCATCTTCTTGGCCTCTATCCCGATGGCTAAAATCTTGTTTCCTCCCCTATTGCCGTGCGCCTTGCCCACCGCGACGACCGAGGGTTCGTTGATAATGACGCCCTTGCCGGGCACAAATACCAGCACGTTGGTGGTGCCGAGGTCTATGCCGAGCTTGGGAGAAAAGAAGGACATACGGCCATCATAAGTGGTAGTATGCGACCATGCAAGGCGAGATGAATTTCGTAGTCGAAGGAGGGAAGAAACTCTCGGGGAGAGTCGATACTTCGCGATCTAAGAACGGGGCCGTCGCGCTTCTGGCCGCATCACTGTTGAACCGCGGACAAACGACGCTCGAGCGTGTGCCTAAGATAGAGGAGGTCAATCGCCTTATAGAGGTGCTCCGTTCCATCGGCATCTCGGTAGAATGGCGCGGCACGAGCGTCGTTATCACTCCGCCGGAAAAAATTTCTCTTAACGCGATCGACCGTGTCGCGGCGACAAGGACGCGCAGCATACTGATGTTCATAGGCCCCCTGCTCCATTTCTTTAAAAAATTTGAGCTTCCGCAGTCCGGCGGCTGTACGCTAGGACTACGTTCGGTACGCCCGCATCTTTTCGCATTAGAGAAATTCGGAGTTGATATCGAGGCGCGTAGCGAGAGTTATCGCGTGAGCCACACCAAGCTTGTGCCAGCTGAGGTGATTCTATACGAATCCAGCGACACGGCGACCATAAACGCACTTCTCGCCGCCGCACGGATAGACGGAATATCGGTTATTAAGTACGCATCGGCGAATTATCAGGTGCAGGAGGTCTGCGGATTCCTGTGCGCGCTCGGCATCTCTGTCGACGGCATAGGCGGAACAACATTGACCATAAACGGCGTTTCAGAAATAAATAAAGATGTTTCGTACTGCGTCGCCGAGGATCCGACTGATTCTATGTTCTTCATCGCGGCCGCCACGGTGACCGGTTCCGCCGTCACAGTGGCGGCCGCGCCTATAGAGTTTCTCGAAGTAGAGCTATTCCTTCTTGAAAAAATGGGGCTCAGATTTTCACTATCGAATCCGCGAGTATCAGAGAACGGCATCACGAAGCTCGCCGACATCGCCCTAAAACCATCCAAGCTAGTCGCCTTCCCGGAGAAGATTCATGCAAGACCGTATCCCGGCCTCAACATAGATAACCTCCCCTTCTTCGCAGTTATCGCGACACAGGCCAAGGGCACGACACTTATCCACGACTGGGTATACGAGAAGCGTGCCATCTACTACACAGAGCTGGACCGTCTCGGCGCGAACACGAGCCTGCTTGACCCGCACCGCATCTCGATAACAGGACCTTCTCGCTTAAGAGCTGCGGAGGTTATATGCCCGCCGGCTCTCCGCCCCGCGACCATCATCCTAGTCGCCATGCTCGCCGCGAAGGGCCGTTCCACGCTCCGCAACGTCTACTCTATCAACCGCGGATATGAAGATATAGTGAACCGTCTGCAGGCGCTTGGCGCCTCTATCGAGGCCGCCCAGTAGGTGAGTTCTGTTGAATCACATGAAATCAATTCGCGAGATTTTACCCGACATACATAAGAAAGCGGCGGAGGCGCCGAAGGGACGTAAACGTCAGACCGAGCGCGGTGAGCTGATGCGGTTCTTCCTCCGCCACTTGAACTACTCGCGTAAGCAGGACGGGCTCGCCCCGATGACGATGGCGCATCTCGGCACTGTTCTTGAAAAAATTCCAACAAAAGATTTGTATTATCTGAAGAGCGTCTGCAGTCAGGCAAAAAGTTTTAGTAAAACCTTCTGGTGGGAGCTCGACCCGACAAAACACTAATTATGAAAGAAATCGTACAAGACGGAGGAAAGGTACTGCGGGAGATAGCTAAGCCCGTGCCGGATAGTTTGTTCGGCTCGGCAGAGTTGTCGCAACTTATTCGCGACATGTCCGAGGCTCTTGACCACTTCCCTGAGGGCGTCGCTATCGCCGCACCACAAATCGGTGTTTCCTACCGACTCTTTCTGGTACGCAAGGACCGCACTCTCCCGTCTTATGGAAACGCAAAGGACGGCAAACCGCCTCCGGAGATAAAGCCGGAAATAGAGGTTTATATAAATCCTGAAATAGTGAAGACGTCGCGTAAGAAGGCTAAGGCCGACGAGGGCTGTCTCTCTGTGCACGGCGTATACGGCACGACCAAGCGACATGAGCGCGTCACGATTAAAGCACGCGGTGCCGACGGTTCACACATTATGCGCGGCGCTGGTGGCCTTATGGCGCAGATATTCGAACACGAGATAGACCATCTAAACGGCATTCTTTTTATCGACCATGCCGAACATCTTCTTCGCATACCTCATGGCGCAGAACATCCTTTCGCATACTTCGGCACGCCAAGGGTCGCAGCCGACACGCTCGCTACTATTATAGAAAACGGATTCGTGCCAGCCGTCGTCGTAACATCACCGGACTCTCGTCGAGGTCGAGGTCTCGCTCTCACGCCACCAGAAACGAAGACTCTCGCCGTCGCGAACAATATTCCGGTCATGACGCCTGAAAAATTGGACACTGAGAATGTGGCAGCTATCAGCGCGTTCGGCTGTGAGTATGCCGTCTGCGTCGCGTACGGAAAAATATTTCCGGCAG
>CAZVYA010000009.1:0-10807 GCA_964631225.1 uncultured Candidatus Saccharibacteria bacterium | reverse complement strand
CCAAAGGCGAGTTCGTCTCTCTGGTTGGCCCGTCCGGCTGCGGCAAGTCAACGTTGTTCCGGTTGTTCCTCGGAGCAGAAGAGCAGACCTCCGGGGCTCTCTTCATAGGTGGCGACACAGTGGAGCCTCCGGACCCGACACGCGGTATTGTGTATCAGCAGTACGCGCTCTTCCCGCATCTGACGGTTCTGGATAACATCGTGCTCGGACATCGCCTGTCGTTGTCATTCATCGAGTGGCACCGACGCAAGGATGAGATCCGCACACGGGCAATCGAGTATCTCGCCACGGCCCAACTGGAAGACCAGCTCTACAAGTATCCGCATCAGCTTTCGGGCGGACAACAACAGAGGGCCTCGGTAATCCAGGCGCTTATGATGAGTCCCAAGGTACTCCTCATGGACGAGCCGTTCGGCGCGCTCGACCCCGGCACTCGGGTACGCATGCAGACCTTTCTGCTCAAGAAGTGGGAGGAGACGGGAACAACCATTGTTTTCGTCACACATGACTTGGAAGAAGCTGTCTTTCTCGGAACTAGGGTAGTGGTGCTCTCACAGCACTATACCGACGGGCGGGGAGACGGGGCGCAGCGTGGCTCGCGTATCGTGTGCGACCTCCAGGTCGGCAAGGTTGGCCAAGCCGCTTCGAGCAAGTCTAAAGAAGATCCGGCGTTCACACGGACAATCGAGCACGTTCGAAAGTTCGTTCTGAAGCCGGAGCACGCGTGGCATCTGGAGCAGTTTGACCTCCAACATCCGGACAGCTTCACCACTACGAATCCGGATGAGTTAGAAAAACAATAAAAACAGTTCTTTCATCGACGGCAACGGGTTAGACCCCGGTGCCGTTTTTCTTTTTCCAGCATCTTGTGTATTTCTATACCGCGTGGTATCACGTAGGCAGAGAGTTGTTGTTGGTAATACACTAAGAGGAGAGCGTCATGAGCCAAACGGTTAAAACAGTTAAGGCCGGCGACATTCTGCCGGCGCGAGAAGCGATGGAGATGATTGACCTCGTGGACCTCAAGTCGCCTATTGAAATACCCGCGTTCCCAGCGGGCGCTGATCCGACAAACATGTCCTCCGAGAGGCGTATGTATTTGCAATCCGAGATTCGACGCATGAAGAAAGAGAAGAACGCGCTCCTGCTCGCACACAACTACGAAATGCCCGACATTCAGGACGTTGCCGACGAAGTGGGCGACTCGCTCTATCTCGCGCAGGTCGGCCGAGACTCGAAGGCGCACTTTCTCGTCGAAGCATCGGTACTCTTCATGAACGAGATTCTCGCGATTATGAAGAAGTCGCATCAAGTGGTGCTAGCTCCACACCTTGGCGCGCTCTGCTCGCTCGCGGCGCACGCCGACGCTAGGAAAATTCGCGCATGGAAACGCGAACACATTGGCGGAAAGGTAATCTCCTATGTGAACACCTACATCGACGTGAAGGCCGAGAGCGACTACTGTTGCGCGTCGGCGAACGCAGCGAAGGTGGTCCAGCATGTCATCAAGAAATATCCGAATGCGCCACTCCTATTCCTGCCCGACGTCTATCTCGGCTTCTATGCCGCCAAGATGTTGGAGGAAATGGGCGAGTCAATCGACCGTCTCTACCTGATGATGGGCGCCTGTCACGTACACGACGGCATACGCCCATTCCACATCGCTCAACTGTTGGAGGAGAATCCAGGCGCCGCCGCGGTCATTCACCCCGAATGCGGATGTACGTCCGCGTGCATGACGCAGATGCGGACAGGCAAGATCGCGGCGAACATGATGGAAATTCGGTCCACGACAGGGATGGGTAAGTTCATCCGTGAGTCGCCGGCGAAGGTCATCATCATGGCGACGGAGGTGGAGAATATGTACCCGCTATCCAAGAGGGCCGGTGGAAAGACCATCATCCCAGCCTCGCGCGAAGCACGTTGCGCCTTCATGAAGCAGAACACGCTTCAGAACGTCTACGAAGCACTCCGCGACGAGAAACATGTAATCACGGTGGACCCTGAGCTCGCGAGGCGAGCCCGAGTGCCCATCGAGCGCATGCTCGCAATCGTCTAGTGCTCTACTCAACGGCAACGGTCCTCCGCTGCCGTTTTTTATTACCCACACGGTGGAGAGTTGCGATGTGGGAGAGGGTAAGTGCTATACTATCCGTATATGCGCAAACTAGATGACATTATTCCGCCGTCACGCAGGAGAGAAGTAGAGCCGATGAGTAAAGAGAGTTTGCAGTCCGCTACGCGCCCAGTAGACCCGCCACCGAAGTTTCCCTACAAGATGATGCTCATAATCGTTGCCGTTATCGCCGTTTCTGTCGGAGCTCTTTTCTACTTCTCTAGTGCGAAGGTTGAGGTTATACCGAACGCTGTCTCGGCCGCGGTACAGGGCTCTTTCACTGCGAATCAGAGCACAGGAGTGTTGCCATACGAGATAATCACCGCCGAGAAGATAGCCTCGCAGGCGGTGAAGGGAAGCGGGACCAAGACGGTTAATTCTTCAGCCTCCGGTACAATTACCATCTACAACACCCAAGCCAAGGCGCAGAAGCTCGTCACCAACACTCGCTTCGCCACTACTGCCGGACTCATCTTCCGCACCCGCACGGCGGTAACAGTTCCTGCGGGGACTACTGCGAAGCCGGGAAGTGTGAACGTGAAGGTGTATGCCGATAAGGTCGGCGACGCATACAACGTCGGCGCGACGTCTTTCACAATCCCCGGATTCGCCGGCACACCACAGGCAACTCAGGTCTTCGCGCGCTCTGTCGCGCCGATGTCAGGCGGAGCGTCTGGGAGCATTCCGGTCGTGGACGCAACGGCCGAGAGTCAGGCGCGCGCCACTCTTGTCAACGCCCTCGCTCCGGACCTAATCGCGAGCCTTAAGGCGAAGATTCCTCCCGGATATGTTCTACTGTCTGGTGCCGCTACTACTACCTACCAAGCGCTTGCTTCGGCACCGTCAGGGACGACCGGCATGGTGGATGTGAAAGAGCAGGGGACGGCGACAGCCGTCGTCTTCCCTAATTCCGCACTCGCTAAGGAAATAGCGACCTCGGTAAGCGGGCTCGTATACAGCGGTGAACCCGTTACGCTCTCTTCTACAGACGGGCTTATCCTCACAGCTCCTTCAGGTATGCCTGCTCCAAACGCTCCTTCGTTCTCATTCACATTGAGCGGTAAAGCCCCTATTATCTACACGATAGACCCCATGCGCATAGCAGCGGCAGTGAGCGGGAAGACGCGCTCGGCCGCCGAGGTGGCGCTCACGAATTATCCGGAGGTTAAGCGTGCCATTATCATCTTGAGGCCGTTCTGGAGGCAGACCTTCCCGCAGGATCCGGCCTCTATCTCGGTCGTAGTGGCCAAGCCGTAGACTAGGTTGACGATATTTACGATACCTGCTACATTTATTAAGTACTGCATGAGTAACGCATAATAATGAGTGAAGGCGAAGAAACTAAGGCGACGGTAACCGGAGCCGTAGAAGAGGTATTGCCGAACTCGCTTTTCCGTGTTCGCCTTCCTGCAAACGAGGAGGGAACGGAGGGGGAGCTCGTTCTCGCGTATCTTGCAGGTAAAATGCGTTTGCATCGCATCCGCGTCTTAATGGGCGACCAAGTAGAGATGATACTCGATCCATACGGAGGCAAGGCGAGAATTGTTCGCAGACTCACATAACAAAAAACTTTAAACACACAAAATGAAGGTCAGGGCATCAATCAAGGTACAGCAACCGGGGGACCAGCTCGTCAAGAGGGGCGGGCGTCTTTATCGTATTAATAAGAAGAATCCTCGCCGTAAGGCTCGTCAAGGGTAGTCTGCGTTAATTTTTTATACTATGCGTATCGCCGGCGTCACCATTCCAGATAACAAGCAGCTCGCGTACTCTCTGCCGATAATCTTCGGCATTGGGCCGACGCGCGCGCGCGAGATACTCGCGAAGGTCGGAGTGCCGGCCAATAAAAAAGGAAGTGAGATTACGAGCGATGAGGAACAGAAGATTCGCTCCCTCGCTGAAGGCTTCACTATCGAGGGAGAACTGCGTCGCGAAATCGGTCAGAACATAAAGCGCCTTAAGGACATCAAGTCGGCGCGAGGCGACCGCCACGCGCGCGGACTGCCTGTGCGCGGACAGAGGACTAAGACGAACTCCCGCACGCGTCGTGGCAACGTCCGTAAGACGATGACCTCGGGTCGCCGTACGCTCGAGAAGACATAATTATGGGTAAGAAACGCATCATCAAGAAGAGCGGGAGAGGAATGGACGCGGGCCGTAAGGAGCGCGCGATGTCTAAGGTTACAAAGCGCCATCTCGAGAAGGGCGTTCTACACATCGAAGCGACCTTCAACAATACAAAGGCCATTCTCACCGACGAGAAGGGTAACGCCATCGTATCTTCTAGTGCCGGCGCGCTCGGCTTCTCCGGTGCGCGCAAGTCGACGCCATATGCGGCGGCCAAGGTAGGCGAATTCCTCGGCGAGAAGGGTATGATGATAGGACTTAAAGAGGCGACCGTTATCATCAAGGGCGTCGGCGCCGGTCGCGAATCGGTACTGCGCGCATTCTCCGGCAAAGGTGTGCAGATTAAGTCGATTAAGGACGTAACTCCTATTCCGCACAACGGTCCTAGGCCGCCTAAACCGCGTCGCGTATAGTTCGACTACGCTCACCATAAATCATTATGAAAACAGGACCACGATATAAAATAGCGAAGCGCCTCGGCGCGACAGTATTCGAGAAAGCGCAGACTCAGAAATTTGCTATCTCGGCAGAGCGCTCCGCTAAGAACAAGAAGCGCGGCGGGCGCAATCGCCAGAGCGAGTACGGTAAGCAGATGCTCGAGAAGCAGAAGGTGCGCGTGACTTACGGTCTGCCGGAGAGGCAGTTCCGTAATTATGTGCGCACCGCGCTCGCAGTACACAGCGCGAAGCCCTCGGAGCGCCTCCACGAGCTTCTCGAGCTCCGCCTCGACAACGTCGTCTGGCGCCTCGGCCTCGCGTCTACGCGACGGGGCGCGCGTCAGATGGTCGCGCACGGACACGTGATGGTGAACGGGAAGAAGTCCCGCGTCCCTTCCCAGAGACTCGACGTGGACGACACGCTCGCCGTGCGCGAGGGCTCGCGTGAGCACGGCGTGCTGGTCGGCTTCGCCGAGCGCTTCTCGGAGCGTCCTCTACCGTCTTGGCTTCTCTGGGACGCGAAGAAGATGGAGGGTAAGGTTAAGGAGAAGCCGACGGCCGCATCCTCGGATGTCGCCGGAGATCTCGTATCGGTGCTCTCGTTCTACACGCGGTAAGATATAGAAGCGTTTAATTAATAATTGGTAATTACGATTGCGTTATGGAATACCACATCACACTACCGAGCAAGCCACGTATAGTTTCTGAAGAAGGTCTGCAGGGCGTTTATGAAATAGATTCGCTGTATCCTGGTTACGGACACACGCTCGGCAACAGTCTGCGCCGTATTATTCTATCCTCGCTTCAGGGCGCGGCCGTTACACAAGTCAAGATAGAAGGAGTCCCGCACGAGTTCGCCACAGTCGACGGAATGCGCGAGACGGTTATGGAACTGCTATTGAACCTGAAGCGCGTACACTTCGTCCTACACGGCGACGAGCCTCAGACCATTTAGATTCACGCGAAGGGCACCAAGGAGATTACAAACTGCCGAGCCAAGTGGAAATTACGAACCCCGAACAACATCTCTGCGATCTCTCCGGTAAGACCCCTCTGGAGCTCGAGGCAACTATCGAGCGCGGGCTAGGATACGTGGCGCGAGAAGTGTTAACGAAAGACAAGGTAGATATCGGCACAATCGCGCTCGACGCGACCTTTACTCCTATTCGCCGTGTGAATTATGAGGTGGAGAACATGCGTGTAGGCGACCGCACAGACTTCAACCGTCTCCGCATCCTTATTGAAACGAACGGCACTATAGCTCCGCGCGAAGCGCTGGAGAAGTCCATCGAGACTATGATTCACCAACTAAAGGCCGTCATCGGATTCCAAGAGACAGAAGCGCCCGCATCCGCTAAGTCTTCTGAAGGTGATGCGCTCGGGACGAGCGCATCAAAAGTGAAGATAGCCGACCTAGAGCTCTCAGCTCGTATCACATCGGCTCTCGAAGACGCCGGTATAAAGAGTGCTGCAGGGCTCGCGAGGAAGACGGCGAGCGCGCTTAAAGAGCTAGATGGAATAGGCGAGAAAGCGATTGAAGAGATCTCTGTCGCGCTGGCCGGTCACGGACTCACGCTCAAGGCCGAATAATCACCATGGCATATACGACTAAAGGACAGACATTCCACCGAGAAGCCGGCCAGCGCCGAGCGCTTCTGAAGTCGCTCGCGCGCTCGCTCGTTTTAGAGGAACGTATTTCAACGACGGAGGCGAAGGCTAAGGCACTGCGCCCGTTTATCGAGCGTCTCGTCTCGTATGCGAAGTTGAACACCCTCGCCAGCCGTCGACTCGCCATAACCAAGCTCGGCGACAAGGCGGCTGTGAAGAAGCTATTCGGCACCATCGGCCCGCGCTATGCGGACAGAAAGGGCGGCTATACACGCGTGGTGAAGCGCACAAAAAGGGGCACAAACGACGCGCGCAAGCTTGCGTATATCTCTTTTGTCTAGTATGCATACCCAAGTAAATACATAAGTATGACCACGAACACGAAACCGGCTCCGACAACTTACACGATAGACGCGACTGACCGCACGCTCGGCCGCGTCTGTAGCGAGGCGGCGCACGCACTCCTCGGCAAGCGCTCTGTCCACTTCGCCAAGAATCAGGCGATACCGGTCACAGTCACGATAGCGAACGCGGGCAAACTACATCTGCCTTCGCGCCGCACAAAAGGGAAAGTCTATACCCGCTACACCGGCTACCCGGGCGGCTTCTACGAGATGACGATGGAAGAAATGATTACGAAGAAGGGTATAGCGGAGGTGGTGAAGAAAACCGTTGACGGTATGATACCGCGTAATAAACTGCGCAAGCCTCGCATGAAGAATCTAGTCGTTACCGAATAATATATGGCATCAAAAACTTTTATCACAGCAGTTGGGCGCAGGAAGACAGCTATCGCTAGCGTGCGAATGATGAAGGCGCCGACCTCGAGCCTCATGGTCAACGGTAAGACACCTAAGGACTATTTCAAGACCGACCTGCGCGCGCTCGTCGCCGTAGAGGCGCTTAAGACAGCAGAGAGCGCCGAGAACTACGAGGTCCATGCACACGTCTCGGGCGGCGGCATCGCGGCGCAGGCAGACGCTATTCGCCACGCTATCTCACGCGCAATCGTGAAGGCGGAGCCGAACACGCGTAAGGTGCTGAAGGCCGCGACCTTCCTCAAGCGCGACCCGCGCGCCAAGGAGCGTAAGAAGCCGGGTCTCGTCAAGGCTCGCAAGGCCAAGCAGTGGTCTAAGCGCTAATTTCTCCTCCTCACAAAAACCGCCTGCCAACATCTGCGAAGTTGTGGCAGGCGGTTTTTGCTTGTATCCAATTCTGTCCTATGGGACAAAAACGGATACATTGAGAAAATAAAAAAACCGAGCTTGTGGCTCGGTGGAGAAATGGTCAACTCTCGGGAGGGTCGATGGCACAGCCGAACTCGTTGTTCACGCAGACGATGATGTCATGCCGTTTTAAGAACTGGGCGAATGCGCGCGCCTGAGACTCGACTTCCCAGCGCTTCTCCACAGGACTGTTGATAGGGAAGTATATGCCAGATGACGAGATATACACCACTCGCCGTTTCGCATCGGTATAGGCCGAAGCTTCGACGTACACGATCGGCTCTGGGCTATATGAGTTGAAGTGGTTGAAGCGGACGAGGCTCACCCGCGCGGACTTACATCCGTCCTCTTTCAGTAGCCAGACGAAGTCCTCACGGTCGATAGCCTGCACGACTGGGATAGAGAAGCGTTCGGCGTTGATGATAAGCAACGTCTTCAAGTAGTTGAAAAACTTCATACCGAGACGCCCATAGGCGTATATAGCGATCATGGTGACTCCTTTGTATCGTGAGTTGTTCTGTTCTGTGCGCTTTATACCATAGGTATAGTCAACTGGCAATAGACATATCGTGCGGTCGGCAGTACGATGTGCTGGGGTCGTTCTCTGTAATCAGTAAGGAGAAGCTATGGAGATAGAAGTAAGCGCCGCCGAGAAGGATGGGCTGTCGCTCGAGACTCGCTGCGAATTGGCCTTGGTAGCACTGCGCCGCCACTGGGAGACGCTCCAAACGATATCGACACAGGGCCTCTACCAGGAGCGGGAGGCGCGTAAGAGGAACGCGCTCATTCTCGAGGGATTAGAGGGCACCATGCGAGAAGAGATGACCCGCACTCTCGCCGACGCTGACCGAGTATTCGCCGGGGCCAGGGCTGATGTTCTGAGTACGTTCTGGAACGCGCAGGTACGATTTCTTCGCGACTTGTTCGGTGCCGACGCGATCGACTTCGCGATGAAGGCCACCAAACGCGAGCGGCTGGGGAACTAGCCCCCGAACCCCCGTAGCTCTGGTTTTATTTCACCATATCGATAATGAGAGGAGAACGGCATGAACGTTGATTTTGAGTTACCGCAAAAGTGGCTCGACCCGAAGAACAAGGATTACGTGATGCACGTTGCCAACAGGATAGCGGCGATACGCTACGGAGACGAGCACCGGAGAACCCCTCCGGAGATGCGACCGGACGGCAGTGTCAGCTTCCCGCTCACCAACGACCACTGGCTCTACCCGCCGACCAAGGATATCGGTCAGCCCAAGAATCATTGGCGGTTGGTGGGCCGATACGACAACGAAGAAGCGCTGAACATTATTGTGAGGGCGCTCCAGCTCTGGCTCTGACAGCCCCAGATCGCCACAGCTTTTTTAAAGCCCGTTACGAGGGCTTTTTCTTTTTTATGAAATGGGGAGTATTATGTGCTCGGACAATTGCGGAGGAAAATATGATGGTTCTTTTACCGTTCGAATACCTGCTTGAAGCAGCCAGAAAAGGAGACTGGGCGCTTGTCGACGACTCCTTGGAGTACTCACATATCACTCCCGAGCGTATCAGGTGGGCCATAGAACACGGAATAAGCGACCCAAGTCCAGATGTCAGAGAACTCGCGGCGACCGTTCTGCAGGACTCGGACCAGAGTCATGCATTTACCGATGAAGAACGCGAGGCGCTGCTCCGGTATGAGCGCGATATTGATAACGACGACATCGTTCAGTATCGTATCGCGATGGCGCTCTATAAGCGCGGGATTCGCGATCAGATCGTTCTGGACCTGATGAATGAGGCGGCGCTTAACCGTTATGTGCATAAAGAGGCTCGCGATCTGCTCGACGGATAATCAGACTCACCGCCCCTGCCACCCACCAACATCTACGAAGTTGTGGCGTGGCGGGGCTTTTTTTATTGACAAAAAGTTATTCGTCGTGTAAAATATCTGCAGATTAACTATTGAAAGGGGAAGAGACAATGTCTGCTAAAAAGGCGACGACGCTCGAAAGATACATCAAGATGTTGAAGCAGCTCGGATTCAAGAAGGCACTCGAGATTCCGTTCGAGATGCCGGGCCACGGGAACATGAGAAACGAGAAGTTCTTCGTCTTCTACCAGCCGAAGGACGCGATACTTTGTAGATTCGACACCTACCTAGGCTCGCAGGTGCGCGACGGCAGCTACTACTTCAACTGGAAGCGACGGATACCAGAGGACGAAGTATATGCCCGCCTCGGCACATTCAATGGTCATTGGTCGATGCACGGACGGCGGAACGTGTTGGTCGGATACGATTACATAATGAGATTTGACCACGTCCGCGAGATGATCGCTAAGTTTAAGAAGTGCGGCGAATTCGTCTCTCCGTGGATCGAGAGGCCGTACGTACGCTTGATCCACTATGGCGATCCGATACATAGACACGAAAGCCTTCATGACAAGCGCGTCATGATGCTCCCGCCGAGCGTGCGAGAAATGTTCCTGCTCTAACGTGTCGCGAGTTTTGTCAGCGGCTGCCGATTACGGCAGCCGCTTTTTCTTTTGTACAAAAACAAAAAGGCGCATCCGTGTTCTGGATGCGCCCGCGATACTGCGAACTACCGATGAAGCGAGAGCTTGCCGGGTTTCGTCGCGCAGGGTGCGAGAGGTTCGCGCATGCAGCGCTTGGCCTGATGTGGCACCGCGACGGCGACAACGAATGAGACGTTGATCCTCTCACGAATGACCCGCTTGTGGCGACCCATACCGGTCACTTTCGTGACGGTCTTTTTCCGCTCGATCTTTACGGCGCCCAACGTGGGCTGCGTGTAGTCCAGATCGTCAGAATAGTCGACCCAGAGTTCCGGCTTACCGAACAGGCTTGGGTCGTAGTCCGTAATGTCAATCGGTGGACCGACGCGCGGAATCGCCCGGCGTTCCACCTCGACTTTGGGCGCGGCGGACTGATCTTCAGGGTCATCAGCGAGAATCCGATCCCAGTATTCCTCGTAGGACTCGTCGGACCCCCACTCCTCCGGGACCTCGTCGATGGGGACGAAACAGTCGTCCCTCGGCGGGCCGAAGGCCTCGTCATAGTCCGGGTTTGAACCGAACACATTGCCGAGGTCGAAATCCACGAATGCGGGAACGAAACAGTTCAAATCGCCTTGCAGTGTTCTTGCTGGCATAGTCATCTCCTTGAATTCACTACAATAAAAAGGGCTTTAGGGGCCCGCTCAATCTCCTGTTATTTATGATATCATACTGGCTCTGCTTTGTCAATACCCCCGTAATGGTTCAATAGCTTGGAAACACCTGTCCGATTATTCACT
>CAZVYA010000008.1:5790-11003 GCA_964631225.1 uncultured Candidatus Saccharibacteria bacterium | reverse complement strand
CCTGGATGTGCGCGGGCTATCGTTGAAGAGGGTGGGTTCTCCGCCCTAGCCGTAGCGGTCGGCCAAGTGGGGTTCGCAGCAGCGTTCCCCGGTGCAGATCTCGTACGGTACTTCCTTGGCGGGCTCGGGTATGGCGCATTCGCAGGCGCCAATACCGGCCGGTATCGCCAAGACAGTAGCGAAAAAGCCTCTTCCGGCTATTGCCTTATCATGCAGGTCTGGGAAGCCAAGAAACGATACGGCATTCTGGAGGGGATCAATGCGATCCCTTGGTACGGCAACGGCAGGACCGAATTGCCAAAAGCAATCGACGATCGGAAGGATCCGACTCTGCCACGAGTTGGCGGTAACGATATGCCACCGATTATTCGGTGAGAAGCGACACGGCTCGAGGGGTTCATCCCTTCGGGCTGTTTTTATTTCTTCTGCACCTTCAGTAGTTCTACCTGAAAGACGAGGTCTGAGTTTGCAGGAATAATATCTCCGACTGCCTGAGGCCCGTATGCGAGTGCGGCGGGGATAACGAGTGTTCGCTTACCTCCCTCTTTCATACCGACGATGCCTTGGTCCCAGCCCTTAATAACCTGCCCCGCACCTAGATTAAATGTGAAGCCGCTTAATGTTTCTTTGTGATTTGCAGAAGCGTCAAACACTGTGCCGTTCGTAAGCGCTCCGACATAATTTACCGTAACGCTGTCTCCGGAAGAAGCTGTGGCACCCGTGCCTACGACGTCATCCTTCATCATAAGTTCTTTTACCGGCTCTGTAGGCATGGTCGTTGTGGTGGTTGAATCTGTTTGTGTATCAATAGTAATAGGTGCCGTCTCAGGCGCCGACGGTGACCCCCACGGCGAGAGGCCGGGGAAGACAAAGAACACGGCGACGACTGCGACAGCTAATGCTACGGCGATTCCTGTTGGTGTTGGTTTCATATGACGAATAGTATACTACGCGGTTTGAAAGTTTTTAAATCTTTTTACCTCCTCGGCGACAGCGGCTTTAGCGACATCTTCGTGACCGGGAACCTCTCGGTCGAGGAAGGTCTTCAGCGCCGCAGGGTCGCCCGCTTCTGCAAGCTTCGTGAACTCCTTCTGCTTATCGGCCGAGAGCTTCTCAACGACCGATATCGTCGCAGCCTTGAGCGCCACCTCGCCGAATTGCGCTATCAGCTTCTGCTGTTCTTCGACAGGCATGTCGGCGATCCCCAAGTCGTCGGCGATGGCCTTGGTGAGTTCATCTTGCATGGGGTTAATCATAACATGGGAGTTAGAAACGTTTTGTAAAAGTCTTTGGGTCGGGGATTAGCGACGAACCGTTGTGAATAACCATAACCGGAGGACCGCTCTCGGCGGGAACAAACTCTACAACCCTATGGACATCATAGAGGCCGAAAATCTTATACGACTTATCCACAAATACCGACACGTGGTTTTTCATCGCATACTCCTGTGCCTGTACATCCGAGACATCACCACCGAACAGATAAACGCGGTCTGCGCTCAGATACGCCTGTGTCACATCTGGGTCAACGGAAATTCCGTGATCATTCACAAATACATTCGAACCGGCCTCTACCGTCGGTGATGGAACTGCAGACTCTGTGTGTGGTGGTTCAAAATTCTTCTCCTCCATATCATCAATGGCGGCTGTAGATGTGTCTTCCGGCACGATTCTTTCTTGCCATGCGTGTTGTTTCTCCACGACCGTTGGCACTTCTGGATGAGGTGCCGGAGTTGTTGGTGCTCCCTCTGGCGCGAGAATTGTCTGGTCGTTGAGCCATATATCACCATTTGAATCGACTGCCAGCTTGTCACCGATGTTAATTCGAACGCTCTCGCCGTTCGCCTTAAAGAATTCATTGTCTGTCGCGAGTCGATGAATCTCTGCATTTATCTCCTTGGGATCTATACTCTGTAGTCTGGCCATATCGCTACCCTCCGGATATGTCGTACCCTTGGTCTGCTCCCAGAGATTCTTCAACATGCGCTCATAACCATCGCCGGCCTTTGCCTCGACCGACGGCATCTCAACGGCCACGGCCGTCGGAGCTGCTGCTTCGCCTGCCTTTTCTGCAGCCTCTCCCGCGGTCGCTGCGACCGCGGGCTGTGGAACCGCATCCGGATTAGTAGGCAACCCGGCAGTCGGGCGCGTCGGCGCCACGATCTCAGGAACAGCGTTATGACCGAGCATACTGCCGAGCAATTCTCGCGTTCGTTCAGCGAGTCCATATTCGTTTGCTAATTGGATACCTTTCCCTATCGCTGCACCCATAAGTGCGCCAGACATTACGGCGTCGAACGAGGCTCTCTCTTTGGCAGAAATAAACTGTCCGGACTCTGCAACCTTAGCATTGAGCAATGCTTTTTCTTGGCTCAAATACATGCTCGCCATACCGAAGGCACGCTGGACGCCAATCGCTCCAACAAACGCATAGGGCAAATAAATAGACGCGCCACCGGTCACCACTGCGCTCGCGCCGAGTACAAGACCAATGCCGAGCTTCTCTCTCCAATTCAGTTTGTTATATATTTCTCCCATTCTTCTGACTACCTGTTCCGCTCTGCTGGTCTCCGCTCGTGCGTCAATCTGCTTCGCTCGATCGTTTAAATAGTTTTTAAGTTTGGTAAAACGCTCTGAAACAACTTTCTCCGCCGCACCGGTCATTTTCGTTAGTCTCTCTACAAGACTGCTTAACTTGCTGCGCTCCTCCTTGGGCGATACGGCTTCGTTCATGAGAGTAAATCCTCCACCAGCGAGAATTGCTTCGGCTCTTTCTGGAGAGACACCCTCAAGTTGGCTGTACATCTCGCGACGACTACCTCCAGATGCTTTGTATGGAAAATCTGGATTAGGTGCAACAAACGGCTCCGCTGCCTGCGTCGGAACTAAACGTTCTCTGTTTTTACGAAACACGTTCGGCTCGTGTTCTTCTACCGTCGGCAGCGCAGGCTCTGGTTCAGGTTTTGATTCGTTCAACGCATCAACTTCTGCCTGCATATCGCGTGAGGCATACTGCGGCGCAGCGAACTCGCTTGCGTCGACTTCCTGAATCGGTGCTTCCGTCTGAGCTTCTACAGACGGTGGCATGACCAATTCAGACATGAAAGCTGCAATCTCGGCGGCAGTAGCCTTCTGCTTAGTCTCGTCCGCCAATGTAATATTTCCCAACTGTGCTTTCGTCAAATCATGATATTTATCAAAAATGTGCTCTGGCACTCCTGCCCACTCAGGATACAGTGCATGAATTTTGTTCTCCATTTCTGAAAGTTGACGGCTGTATTCATCTCCGGAACTCATTCTATCGGTAGCCTGTTCTAGTAGCGACTGGAGTGTTGCAGGTGATTTCTCGATTTTCAGTTTTCCGGATTTTCCGCGAAATTCTCTTTTTTGTCTCTTCGCATTCTTCTCCGCCTCATCCGCAGCTACTTTTTTCAAATAATCATCTCTCTTAACCTTGCCCTTCAATTTCGCGAACATTTCTGCGACACTCTTCGGAACTTCTCTATTTCCATAAATATCCTCCAAGCTGGTCGGGGCACTCTTCACCGGTGCCGTAACCTCGGGCTCTGGTGGCACGACAGCTGCCGGCTCAGCTGGTGGCGTGGGCGATACAGCAGGAATATCAGTACTGGCCGGTAGGTGATCTAGCGCCTCGGATATGACACTCAGCGTTTCGCGTGACGACAATTTTTTAGATGCACCTGCTTCCTTCTTATTTTTTACATCATCCTGTTGTTTACGCGTCTTCTCTACCGAACGTAGCGCTGCTTTCTGCAGGGTCTCTGCTATCTTTCCATTCTCCACATTCTCCGCGAGATGTTGCAGACGTTCTGCGATTTCCTTCCTTTCTGTGTCGCTATGCGAGTTACGATAATCTACCGAGAGGTTTTTTGCTGTTTGTATCGCCTTATACATAGTGTCCCACGCGTCCGGAGCCATATTCTCAGGATTCACTCCACCGTCTCGAAGCGTCTTTATGTAGGTCAGATAGGCATCTTGCACACGCCCGCTTAATTTATTCGGGTCAGTGGATACTTCTGCTGCCTCCGGAGCCGCGACCGCTGCTGGTTGTTCAACAACAGGTGGCGGTGGCACAGTAGCCACTTCCGGTTCAGACGCAGTCTGTGGAGGTTTAACCTCCACGTTGTGTTCGGGAATGACGACCGGTGCCGGCTCAATAGTCTCAGGTTTTGACATCGATATAATTTCCGGTACCGACACGATGACTCGTGCTATTTCGTCCTTGGTCGGCGAACCACCTCTCATCCCATCCATAAGGCCTGCACGTTTATCACGAGAATTCTTTTTGATGGGCCTTCCGCCGCCGCCGCTTTCAATTGAGTGTCGAGATTTTCCCATGGGTTAATTATTTCGTGAGATATCGCTCGCGAATCATATTCTCAACTGTAGCACGGTCGCGCCCGTAGGTGAGCGACGAGAGGTGGATGAGGTCGTCCACCTGCGCGTCGTTCATCGGCGACAGATTTGTTGTTTTCATATCAAACGGTTTCTGTGGTACGCCCTTCGCGAGAATCTTCATATATGCATTCCCCATCTCCAGATTTACGAAGTCGAGAGCGCCGAAGACCGGTGCGAACTGCTTCGCGAAGAACTCCGCATCTTCTTCGCCGACACGGAAGACCGCCATGTTGCCGACGTTACCGAAGACAGCGTCGCGCGTTTTCTCGTCTATCTGTGCGAGGAACTGGTGCGCCATGGTTAGCGAGAGCTTGTATTTACGCGCCTCCGAGAGAATTCCGGGAATAGAATCAGTTGTGACGTTCTGGAACTCGTCTATATATAGGTAGAACGGCGGATGCACGGCGCGCGGGTTGTCGGCACGCGAGAGAGCAGCCATAAAGAGCTTCCCGACAATGATTAGGCCGAGCAGGTTCGCATTCTTCTCACCGAGACGACCCTTGGAGAGATTGATGAGTAGAATCTTCTTAGAGTCCATCACGTCGCGGAAGTTGAAGGAGGACTCTTGTTGTCCTACGATCGGACGGATAAAGTCGTTCGCTGTGAAGTCGTCAAACTTGTTGGTGATGTACGGAACGATGTTCTCTAGCGATGCTTCGCCGCCGGCCTTTGTCGCTATCTCGGTCCAGAACTGATTCACGATTGGGTTCAGACTCTTCGCGAGCTTCTCGCGACGGAATTCGCTGTTGGCGAGCACACGCGCGATGTCTAGAATGGTAGAGCCACTCGCGGGG
>CAZVYA010000008.1:0-5780 GCA_964631225.1 uncultured Candidatus Saccharibacteria bacterium | reverse complement strand
GTATTGTTCAAAGGCGGGGCCCATACTCTCCGGCACATCGCCGTAGAGTCTTTTAAAAATCATCAGGAGTTCGTTCACGATAAATGTCTTCTGCTCCGGACGCGATATGTCGTACTCCAAGAAGTTAAGAGAGAACGGTCGCGAGAGGTCGGCGGGGTCGAAGTAGATAACATCTTTGTATCGCTCAGGCGGTATGGCGGCGAGAATCTTGAAAATATCGTTCCCGTGCGGGTCGATGAAACAACACCCCTCGCCGTTCAGTATGTCCTGCATAATCTGCGTCATCAGGAACCACGTCTTACCTGTGCCGGTCTGACCGATGACATATAGATGACGCAGGCGGTCTTCGGGAGCTAGACGGACCTCGGTTTGCTGACCGCGATACGTATTGGTACCAAGAAGTGTGCCGTTCTGCGGGAGCGTCATCGGTGCAGGTGCATGGGTAAACCGCGCCTGTCTTAGATGCGGAGACGACGCGATTCCAGACGGCGGGAAGTGATACATCGTCGTGAGCTCGCGTAGAGACAGAGGTATCGCAGACGAATCCGGCAGACGGAAGGAGAAGTCATTCAGAACCTCCTGCGACTGCCTGCCCGAAGGCAGGCGCTTAAATTCAAGTCGGTTCCCTTGTGTATTCGCGAACTGGTTGAACGCCGACTCGAGCTCTCCCAACACCTGCCCAGCCTTCGTGCCGTCTCCAGAGGACACCACGAGACGAATCGTGGCGCCAACAATTGGAGATCCTATTTTCTTTTCCACCTGTTCGATTTGAGTCTTATTCGCCTCTGCCTGCCGCGTCTCGGCCTCCTTAGCTTTCACTGAGTCCTTGGGTTTGCTGGAGAAAAAAGTCTTGCTAATATCGCGCGCAAACTCGCCAAGAGCAGTTTCCGGCACAGAAAATGCTGATGACTTCTTCTCACCCTTGCGTAGGGCCTGTAGAATTTTCCTATAGTGCTTCACATGCCTTTCTGCGCGCGGCTCAATAATTATTTGTAGCGCCGCGCCCTCTCCGACGTGCTCTATCTTGGCGAAGGCATTCGTTATTGCGTTTATCGGGTCATAATCGAAATCGGTATAGTCCTTGAGAGGAAGGGCCGGATTCTCGGCGAAGTGTGCTACTGAAGCGAGCGATGTCCCGCCGGAGGCGAACGCGTTGTAATCATACGGCTGGAGAACAAGATGTGCATCTGGAAATATCGCGAGCAATTGTTTCTCAAAAAGATTCCTCTTACTGTTCGGGACCGCCGCGTAGAACTGGAGTTCCGGACTGTCGGACGGAACTGCGAGTTCGAGCGCGAAGTAGCTTGGCTCTCCGGTCGCCGCCTCTCCGACCGAGAGAAGGCCGGAATAAAATTGTTCCATTCCGGAGATAAGCTCTTTAAGCGATTTCTGCCTCGCATTCGGTTCGTCACTCTTCGGTTCCGGTAATGCGATTTCGTACAATGTCATCCTAAGTGCTTGGAATCGAGGCGCCCTCTCGTCAATGCCCTGAGCCGACAGACCGGCGGCGACGTAACGCACGAGATAGCGGTGGAAGTCGTCTGAGACGTGCGGGTCGTGCAGTCTCTCTGCGATTGCAAGTGCGTTCTTAATTCCCTTTTCCTCCATCGCACGCTGGAGACTCTTGACCGCTGTCTCGCTCCCGCCTAGGTTGAGTTCGGCGAGTATCGCTTCTGTTTCGCTAGTTTTAGTCGCCTCACTGATCTGATAGTCGGGGGCGAGCACCTCGGCCGGAGCCGCGTGATGCTCTCGAATCGTTTCCGAGATAATCTGCACGCGCTCAGGAGCGTTGGCACCTAGTTCGGCTTCTTTACGCGCAACCTGTTCGCGCAGATATGCGAGTTCTTCTTCCGGTGTAGATAACTTCGGTGTTGATTCCATTTATCATAGTATACTGCATCAGAATGCTCGACTTCCTCTCGGCGTGTATAAATCTGGATCCGATTGCCATTATTAAAACCGGCAGTTATCTCGGTATCGCCATAATCGTATTCGCCGAGAGCGGGTTACTCTTCGGCATATTCTTCCCCGGCGATTCGCTTCTCTTCGCCGCCGGACTCCTCTCAGCAGCGGGGTTCTTATCTCTACCGCCGCTTATGGTGTTTGTAATTATCGCTGCAATACTCGGAGACTCTGTTGGTTACTGGTTCGGAGCGAACGTCGGCACCAACTTCTTCAAGCGTAAGGATTCTCGATTCTTCAAACAAGAATACGTGAAGCGTACTGAACTTTTCTACCAGAAATACGGCGGGCGCGCCGTCGTCCTCGCACGCTTCGTACCTATCGTGCGCACGCTCGCGCCCGTACTCGCCGGTATCGGTTCTATGAAATACGGAGAGTTTCTCCGCTACAATGTCCTCGGCGGAATGCTCTGGGGCGCGGGGATGACACTGCTTGGCTTTTCGCTCGGCTCAGTAATCCCAAACAGCGAACACTACATACTGCCAATTTCACTCGTCATTATCGTCATTTCATTTCTCCCTATTCTAATTAACCTCCTGCGCGGCAAGCGCGCGGTCTAGTCTCGACTCCAGAGATGGAAGACCCAGTTGATGATGGAGAGCGCGAGGGCGTAGAGAACCGCCGTCCAGAACCCGACGACGGCGAACCCCGGCACGAGAGCTGATGCGAGGAGCACCAAACAAGCGTTAATGACGAGCGAGAAGAGGCCGAGAGTGAGGACGTTTATAGGTAGCGTTAGGATAACAAGAATCGGGCGGATAAAGAGATTCAATGCGCCGAGCACCACGGCGGCGATAAGCGCGCCAACGAGTGTTATAGAAACATTTGGAACAATATATGCCGCGACACCGATCGCTAGAGCGGAAACAAACCATTGGAAAAATAGTTTCATATAGAGGAATTATATCAGGTATATGACTGTGTAAATAAGTAACGCACCGAAGAGAGTCATCACGGTCGTAAGCGCGCGCGGGTGGCGATGATGACTCTCGGGAATTAAGTCGCTAGCAGATAGATAGAGAAACGTGCCGACGAAGACAGCGAGCACGAGCCCTATAGCAGATTCCTGAATAGTGAATAAGAGCGTGGACGCAGCGCCGAGAAGCGGCGCAGTCGCATCCACGAGCAGCCAGCGAAATGCCTGTCGCCACGTCCCTCCGTTCTTCAGCACGAGATTCACGGTGTTGATGCCGTCCGAGAAGTCGTGTGTGAGAACTGCAACTGCAACGACGACACCTACGACTGCAGAAACTTGGAACCCAACACCAATAGCCATGCCGTCAAAAAAACTATGCGCAGAAAGAGTGAGCGCGCCGAAGAAGCCTCTAGGTGCATTCGTTTCCACGTCTTCTTCGTGCGTATGAAGAAGTATGAGTCGGTCTAGGATTAGATAGCCGAAGAGTCCTAGCGCAACAAAAAGCGCTATGGTGGACGAGTCGTGATACTTGGTCCCGAGCTCAATAGCTTCAGGTAATAAGTCAAAGAGCGCTACGCCCGCCACCGCGCCGGCGGAGAAACCTAGAATCAGATGTAACTTATCGCGGAATCGGAGAGCGAACCACCCGCCGATAAAAGTCGCGACCGAAGCTGCAAGGGCAATGAGCAGTACGTTCATTCGTATTACTTCAGCAGCGCGTCAATGGCTGCTTGGAACGTCGGATACGGATACGCTCCCTGAATAACTTCTGTCCCGATGACGAACGACGGCGTCGCGCCGATGCCGACCTTCTGCGCTTCAACCTTATCGGCATTTATCTGCGCTTCGTAGGTGCTTCTATTCGCCTTCACATCAGCTGTAACTTTCACAGCGTCAATGCCGGCAATGGTCGCATTAAGTTTATCTACCGAAGAAGCATCGCCGAATCCCTGATTCCCCTCTCCGTCCTGTGCGCCGAATACCGCAGTGCGCCAAGCGGAATACTGCTCCGGATATAGATTCCACACAGAACGTCCGTAGAGAGCTAGAGTTACTGACTTCTCGCCGAGAAATGCGAAGTCCATAAAGACAACCTTCACCTTACCTGTGTCTACGTAATCTTTAATCAGAAGAGGAAGAGTTTGGATTTCAAAATTCCTGCAAAAACTGCATTTGAAATCTCCCCATGCGGCGATTGTAACCTTCGCATCGGCCTTACCGATAAAAGGATTGCCGTCGGTCTTCACGTCTTTAATATTCACCTTCGGTGCTGTGCCAGCACCTGCAGAACCTGCCTGTCCGGCTGGACGTGAACCGTTCCACATCACCGCACCTGCTATAAGAAGTCCGGCGACGATAACTGCTGTTGGTAAAAAATATTTATTTTCATTTGTTTCCATATGACCTCGAGTATAACATGGCGCATATACCATACTGTACAGCTATTGACTTTATTACATATTAATGGATATAGTGGCGACAGGTTAACTGAATCTGCAACATTCACAGGAGGCGACCATGAAAAAGCTTGGTTTTCTGCTGCTATTGCTATCCGCTTCTTCTCCGGCAGTGGCTGAAGAGATGGCGGTGTGGAGCGGTGCGTTCTACCGGCGCGAAACGATAAAGTTGCCCCAGCTCGACGAGAGCAGCGGCGGCATACAGAACTGGGACGGGAAGAATATGACCTACAGGTTCTCCGACAAGTTCGGTCTCGCCCTCAAAAAGAAAGGCGATCTTGGGGGTGCGGGACTTGAGTACAGTTACTCAGCTAGCACCGGAGTGCGCTTCGCGATCATTCGCAGTCCGATCACCGGCAAGAAAATTCCGACGATTGCGATAGGGATAGCATTCTGAAAGCCCTGCACCAGCAGGGCTTTTTTATTGATACTGAATATAAATCGGGGACGGGGTTAATTTTAAGACTTCGGCGGGAGAGAGGAGACCGTCGGCGGGCGGACGTATATCATTTTTATAAAAAAGTTTGATGCCTGTGAACTGCACAGGCTCCGGGGCGACGACTCTGTTGTAAGTTCCGTACTTCTTAGCCTTAGAACCGAAGCCGTCCATATCTATCACTATCTGCACCTCAGGCAGGGGCTGAATCTTTTTATAGTTGGTGACCATATCGTAGGTGAATCTGTGCACAACGAGAACCTTGGGCGGTAAATGATTCTCACGTACGAGCCTCGCGAGATACTCGACGGCATAGTTAATGTCGTTTGCATCAAACGTGCCTATAACAGTGCCCGGCCGGTCGCCATATTTCATAGAGAACTCAGGGTCAATACCAAGATGCACCTGCGGCATCTTAAGATATTTCTCAAGTTGCGGGAGCTCGTATTGTAGAGTGCTTAGCGCCACCTGAACGTCCAAAAACACTATGCCGTCTACGCGCCTCGCGAGTTCAAGAGCGTGGTCTATCTGGTCGTCGGGCATTCTGAGGATATACTTCCCTTCTTTACCGGCACTCGCCTGCGCGACGGCGACTATATAGTGGATGGCCGGCACCGCTGGAGTATTCGGGTCAGCAGTAGTCCACATAAGAGTGGTACTCGCGAGCATAGTTAGCATCTGTTCTGTGGGATACTCTCCCAGCACTCCCATACCCTTTGAATAAAAATTACCGTAATAAGCCACAATGCGCTTAAACGGCAGAACTGCGTCTGCGTTCGGGTACACGGTTGCGACCGGCCAGATGGACGGCGTGGTGGTAGAGATTACACTGACTGACGTTGATGCTGTTGAGAACGTCTCGGTAGTTGATGCGATATGCGAGAGAGCGAGAAGTCGCGCGTTGTAGTCTGCCTTGTCGAGCACAGGCAGCGGAATAAATCGTTCCGGCATACCGAACGCCTCTGAACGATATTCGGTCATAACCAAGGCGGAGAAACCGAAGACGTAG
>CAZVYA010000007.1:0-11927 GCA_964631225.1 uncultured Candidatus Saccharibacteria bacterium | reverse complement strand
ATAGTTTCAAGAGAGTTAGGACTGCCGGCCATCGTTGGAGCCGGCAATGCGACAAAGGTTTTAAAGACAGGAACACTCGTCACCGTGGATACCACAGGCAGTGCCGGCGTCATCACGGCCGGTAAGGCGAAGATTTCCGTGCGTGAACACTCCATCGGTACATTGCCGGAAACGAAGACGAAGATTATGGTGAACATCGCTTCGCCTGACATCGCATTCGAACAATCGTTCCTGCCAGTTAAGGGCGTCGGACTCGCGCGCGAAGAATTCATAATCGCATCCAATATAGGAGTCCACCCTCTCGCTATTCTTAATTTCAAAAAGATTTCTCCAAAAGTGCGCGTGGCGATTCGGAAAAAAATAATCGGCTGGGAGAACCCTGTTGACTTCTACGTGGACAATCTCTCCTACGGCATCGCGAAAATCGGCGCCGCCTTCGCCCCACGCCCCGTTATCGTGCGCTTCTCCGACTTCAAGACGAACGAATACGCCACACTTCTCGGTGGCGCCGATTACGAACCGACGGAGGAGAATCCTATGCTCGGCTGGCGAGGTGCTTCGCGATACTACGACCCGAAGTTCAAAGAAGCATTCATACTGGAGTGTCGCGCGATGGTGAAGGCGCGTGAAGAGACGGGGCTCACGAACATAATCCCAATGATCCCCTTCTGTCGCACTGTGGCAGAGGCGGAGCATGTGCTCGGAATCATGGCGAAGCACGGTCTCCCGACACGTCTGCTCGCGTCCAATAAAAAGAAGGCGACGCCGGTGTATATGATGTGCGAGATACCGTCAAACATCATTCTTGATGAGGAATTCTTAGACCTCTTTGACGGAATGTCTATAGGTTCTAATGACCTCACTCAATTAACTCTAGGGCTAGACAGAGACTCCGGCATCGTGACCCACATAGGAAACGAGAACGATGAGTCCGTGCGTGCTCTCATCAGTAAGATAATACGAACCTGCACGCGGCGCGGTAAATATCTAGGTATATGCGGGCAGGGGCCATCCGACTTGCCGGACTTCGCCGAGTTTCTGGTGAAGGAAGGTATCGAGAGTATCTCGCTCAATCCGGATTCGGTTGTGAAGACGCTTGAACACGTAGCGGAGATTGAAGAGAAACTCTCGCACTAGTCTATGCGAATTGACTCTGTAGTCGCCCGCCCTATCCCAGACACGCGCGGGCGCCCGACGATAGAGACGACGCTCATCGCGGGAGACGTGAATGCGACCGCCTCGGTACCGTCCGGTAAAAGCACGGGAGAACACGAGGCGGCGGAGCTGGATGCGACTGTCGCGATAGAAAATGTGACAGGCGAGATCGCGGCCGCGCTACGCGGCCGCGATTTTGAATCACCAGACGATCTTGATACCTTTCTCATCGAGCTCGACGGCACGTCGAACAAATCGCGCCTCGGGGCCAACGCGATTCTATCGGTCTCTATCGCGGCACAGCGCCTATTCGCACTCCAAGAAAACATTCCTCTCTGGAGAGCTCTCGAGGCGCGAGGCGGTTTCACCGCCACAGCGCCGCGACTATTTGTAAATGTTATGAACGGCGGAGTCCATGCGGGATTCAAGCTCCCCTTTCAGGAATATATGCTGGTTGTTAGCGGAAAGGTCGGCGACGCGTTACCAATAGCACAAAAAGCATTCGCGAAACTCGGTGAGGTGCTAGGCGATGTACCGATGGGAGACGAGGGCGGATATGCGCCGATGTTTGATACGCTAGAGAAGCCGTTTGAAATTCTCGCCGAACTTGTGAAAGAATTTCCAGACACGTTCATCGCCATAGACGCAGCCGCAAGCCAGCTATTTAAAGACGACGCATACCATCTGCTGGGTAAAGCGTATTCAACCGACGAGCTCGCCGAAACATATGCGAACCTCGCCGGACGTTTCGGAGTCAGGAGTATAGAAGACCCGTTTGACGAGCATGCAACCGATGACTTCGCCCGACTTACTGCTGTAGTGAACGGGAGAATTCTCGTCGTCGGCGACGACTTAACATGTACGAATCCCTCGCTTATAGACGAGGCGATAGGTAAAAAAGCGATTAACGCCGTGCTAATTAAGCCGAATCAAGTAGGCACGGTGATGGAAACGATAAAGGCAGTACAAGAAACGCAGGTTGCGGGATTAAAAGTTATCGCCTCGCACCGCTCAGGAGAGACAGACGACACATTCATCGCCGACTTCGCGTACGGCGTCGGCGCCTACGGCACCAAGGCCGGCGGCCTCGGTCAGAAAGAGCGCCTAGAAAAATACTCCCGCCTCCTCGCCATAGAGAAAGAGGTTGGATTGGCAGAATAACCAACCTCCTCAATCATTCTCGATTGCGCTAATATTTATCCTATAGGATATAATTTAACACATGAAAAAGATACGAACTGAAACACGGGGACGATATTTGCCGATGCGCAATCTTATCCTACGAACCATCGCGATAGGCGGCGTAATGAGCGTCGCACTTATAGCGCCGAAGACCCTATCGCTTCTGAAAAAACTTGACCGCCCTGCCGCCAAGCGCAAAGATCTATATAACAGAATTGCGCAGGCGATACGGAACCTCGAGTATGCCGGAATGATAAAAACATCCGGAGAACGCGGACAGCGCAAGATCACATTGACCGACAAAGGCCGTGCCACGATTGAAACAATATATGCGAGCGAATATCGCATTCCAGAGCAGGTCTTCTGGGATGGTAAGTGGCGAGTTGTTATATTCGATATCCGCGAGAAACGTCGCAATGTCCGTTTGCGACTCCGAACGCTTCTCTCGAGCGCCGGCTTCGTGCGCCTTCAGGACAGCGTTTGGGTGCATCCCTACCCCTGCGATGAATTCATTGGTCTGGTTCGCGCACATCTGAAGAGCGGAACTGGGGAGATGCTTTCCTTCTTCGCTGAGGGGCTTGAATCAGATCGCCGCCTGCGCGAACACTTCCGCCTTACTATCCCCTCGTAATCAAATGCGCTAATTTTCATCCTATAGGATAGAAATTAACATTCTAGCAGATATCGAGCGAGAACTGGACTTATCCGCCTGAGTGAGATACTGTGCTGCGAGAATACATTGACCAACAAGGAGGTAGTTATGACTGCACTGCTCGCGCTGTTCGGTTTTACTTCGATTGAGGGCACTTTGTGGAATCTTGCCGCATACGCAGCGTTCATCAGTATCATAGTCGGTGTTCTTCACGAACGGCTGCGCAATATACTCATCACCACCGGCGCAGCTGTCCTCGCGTGTTATTCCGCATTCTTTCTCAAAGATGCCGTGTTCGCGACACTCCAGACGCTCATCACTGTTTCCGGAGTGCTACAGCTCTGCCACACGGGGCGTAAAGCATCGGTCGTGGTAATGTCGGCGCTCACAATTATTGCACTGATTTTTCTCGTGCTCGGCGGTGCCCTGCAGAGCGTTGCGATGACCGTTGGTATTGGAGGACTCTTGGGTATCGCATTCGGCATAGTGCTCTTGCCACGGGGAAATGCTTTCGTGTTGATGACACTCGGTGGCGTCCTACTTGTCGGATATGCCTTGGTGGTGGGTGCATGGGTCTTCTTCTGGCTCAATATTTTCTTCGTGTTCGCCAACATTAAGGAATTTTTCACTGCCCGAGCATGAGTCGCAGAAATCCAGCCGCAGGTCACCCTGCGGTTTTTTGTTTTCTATTATTGTGGTGTAGAATAACAAGATATGAAGATTCATTACTTTTCGGGAGAGGCGTGGGAGGAGGAATATGTGAAGGAGAAATTGCCGAATGAGGAGATAACTTTTCACAACGGCTCGCTCGCGGCGTTTCCTGAGTTGACTGACCCAGAAGCAGAAGTTCTGTGCACTTTTATAGAATCAAAAATTGGCGAGGACGAGATGAAGATCTTCCCTGCCCTGAAGCTTATCGCCACGCGCTCCACTGGCTACGACCACATCGACCTCGCGGCGGCGAAAGCCCGCGGTATCGCGGTCGCGAACGTGCCGTTCTATGGCGAGAATACTGTGGCTGAATTCGCCTTCGCACTACTCCTCGCGCTTTCGCGGCGCATCATAGACGCCGACGAGCGCGTGCGCGAAGGCACTTTCTCCCCTACCGGACTTCGCGGTTTCGATTTGTCCGGTAAAACGCTCGGGGTCGTCGGTACCGGCCATATCGGCGCTCATATAATCCGCATGGCGCAAGGGTTCGGAATGAAGGTAATCGGCTTCGACGCCTTCCCCAACGCCGACCTCTCGCACACTCTTAACTTCACCTACGTCTCGCTCGCGGAGCTTCTGGCGCAGTCCGACATCATCACTCTCCATGTCCCATACAACGAACACACACACCATCTCATCAATAAAGAAAACATAGGCGGTATTAAAAAGGGTGCGTATCTAATCAACACTGCGCGCGGCGCCGTGGTAGAGACAGATGCGCTCGTGGACGCGCTAAAGAACGGCACGCTCGCCGGAGCTGCGCTAGATGTGCTGGAGGAGGAAGGCGACCTATTAGATGCTACGACGCTTCTTAACGCGCCACACCCGAAGGCAGAGGACTTAAAGATTCTGCTAGAAAATCATTACCTAATAGAACATCCGCGCGTTATCGTGACACCCCACCTCGCCTTTAATACACAGGAGGCAGTCGAGCGAATATTAAATACGACTGTAGAAAATATACGGGGCTTCGTGAATGGTGCACCTGCAAATATAGTTACGAAATAGTCGGATGTTGCGTCTTATAGACACTTTCCTTAATAAGATCACGATGTACCGCTTGGTGCTGTACTATCTCGTCGCGCTAATTATAGTAGCGACGCTCTACAGTTTCTTCGGTCTTTTATACTTCACGCCTATTGAACTGGCGTTCTCTACGCTCATCATTCTCACAGCGTGCTGGATTAGTAACGTCGTATTTGCAAAAGTCTTCGGTGCGACGCCGAACGTCGAGTCGGTCTACATTACCGGTTTTATTCTGGCGCTTATAGTAGATCCGGTCGCTCCAGTAGACGCTGTCGGGGTTGGATTTATTGTGTTCGCATCCGTAGCGGCTATGGCATCCAAATATGTCTTCGCCATTGGTAATAAGCACGTCTTTAATCCGGCGGCCATTGGCGTCGCTCTCTCGTCGCTCGCCCTCGGCCACTCGGCATCGTGGTGGATAGGAGTGAGTGCGAATCTTCTTCCGTTTGTCCTCATTGGCGGGCTGCTAATCGTGAGGAAAACTTGCAGATTCGAGCTCGTTATCGCTTTCTCGCTCGTGGCTCTACTGATACTCACTCTGACGGCGCCGAATAGCGACCTTCTCACCGTAATCGTACAGACTTTCATCAATACACCGTTCTTCTTCTTCGCACTTGTGATGCTTACAGAACCGCTGACGATGCCCTCGGGCCGATACTCCATAATTGTATACGGAGCGCTTGTCGGAGTTCTTCTCTCTTCAAACATTCACCTAGGCGCACTCTATCTCTCCCCCGAGCTCGCCCTACTCTTCGGCAACATCTTTGCCTACATCGTGAGTCCCAAGTGGCGCTTGACGCTAACCCTAATCGGTAAAAATAAAATCGCCGATTCCACTTACGAATTCGTATTTGTACCCGATAAGCCACGAGCCTTCCTACCCGGACAATATCTTGAGTGGACGCTCGGACACCGCGGGAGCGACACGCGCGGCTCCCGACGCTTCTTCACCATCGCCTCGTCGCCGACAGAGAAAACGGTGCGACTCGGCGTGAAGTTCTCCGCGTCAGGGAGCAGTTTCAAGCGTGCACTCTGGAATATGCGACCGAACGATACTTTGTCTGCCTCGCACCTAGCCGGAGACTTCGTCCTGCCGAAGAATGTAAGAGAAAAGCTTGTATTCATCGCCGGCGGCATAGGCGTCACGCCGTTTCGTAGCATGGTGCAGTACCTTATTGATAATAAAGAGGATCGCAACGTCGTACTTTTGTATTCGAACAAGACAGCGGCCGAGATAGCATACAAAGACGTCTTCGACCGTGCCGTGTGGGAAATTGGTATGAAAACAGTCTACGCTCTGACAAACGAATCTTCTCCCGTCCCCGGCACACACGCGGGAGCGATTGACGCCGAACTCATCGCTCACGAGATTCCGGACTTACACGAACGCACTTTTTATCTCTCCGGACCGCACGGAATGGTCGTCGCATTTGAAAAAACTCTGAAAGCTATGGGCGTCTCCCGTTCCCGCATAAAGACCGACTACTTCCCCGGCTTCGCATAAACAAAAACACCAGCGCAAGGCCGGTGTTTTTGTTTTACGTGTTGCGGGGGCCGGAATCGAACCGGCGTCTGGAGGTTCTTTTACACCTACTGTTTCCAGCTGGAATGGACTATACCACAATCCCATAAGGACTCTCCCATTATAGTCTCTGAACCTTTCCTTCGCCTAAGGCGGAAGACTTGGCTGCTGATTGTCGAATCTTCTCGTTTCTCAGGCATTCGCGCTCATCCTTTCGAATCACGCTGTAGCACAAGAAGCTCTAACGATATTCCAGCAATTTAGAGAGTTTTTCCACTATCCGTTACCGAATAGGGTCACGTTTTCACATGAGCCTCCCGAGGTACCTCTCCTCTACCCCGCTATGTACCAGTATACATATAAAAATATGTGCGGCAACCAAAACTTGGACATCCGATGTCCAAGTTTCTAACTATCCATAACTTACTGCTATAGCAGTATTTAGTGGGTACCCCCATTCCCAACCTAGATGACGTTCAGCTCGCGGAAGACGGCTTCGTAATGCGCGATTGTGCGCTGTGCCACAGTCTCGGAGAGGTCGAAAGAGGAACCTTGATGCGCTATCTGGTTGCGCACCTTGTGCGCCTCCCACGCGTCTTGGAGCGTTCTGAACTCTGACGGGTCAGCACTCTTCAACTTCTCTCCGACTCCGTTACCGACATAACCGGCTCTGGTAAGAGAGTCTTCCAACATAATATCGGCCTCTGTAATAGCTTCGCGCCACTGGCTTGGACTTCCACCCTCGAGAAGCGACTGTATGTGCTCCCAGCGCGGGTGTGTACCGCCCCTCGTTTCAGGCAATAGAATCTGGGTACTATAGAATTCTTCTTCCCGCTTACGTAGTTCGAAGATCCTCATTGTCGCGTAAATAACTACAACGAGCCCAATTACAGAGAGCACATAGCCGATTACTATGACCCAGAGCCAGATGTGTGCTGCGATTGACGAGATTTCGGCCATCGAGCCGTAACACGCGCCCTGAAGACACTCGTAGAATAGGCGGAACCAGTATTCAACATTAGCCTGATTAGCTGGCATATGTGGCTATTATACCGCGGAACCGATGGTGAAAAGTGAGTTTTCAGATTGATGCGGTGCCGTGAAATGAATGCCTACCGGAAGGTTATTACCTTCTCGCTCCACTGTTCCCATATGGACTGATATCGCCGGCATGCCTGTGAGGTTCGCGGTGACTGTAAAGATGTCTTCAAGATACATAGCGAGCGGATCGCTCTTCTCGCCGAACTTGAATGCCGGCGAGAGGGTCGTCGGGAAGGAGACAGCGTCACACGATTCAAACGCTTTCTCATACTCTGCGCGCAGGACTGCCCGCGCAGCATCTGCCTTTTTATAATATGCGTCAATATAGCCCGAAGAAAGTACGAATGTGCCGAGCAGAATGCGCCTGCGCGTCTCTTCTCCGAACCCATCTGTGCGCGATTGTATGTAATCCTCAAGCAGAGTGTCTCCCCTCTTCGCGAGCCCGTAGCGAATGCCGTCGAGGCGCGCGAGATTGGTGGAGACTTCGGCAGGCATAATAACGTAGTATGCCGCGAGCGCATGCGAGCTCATCGGCAGTTCTACATCAACAAGTGTGTGTCCTGTGTCCGTCAATTTTTTAAGCGTCGTGTCAAAAATTGCGAGAACATCTGCATCAACGCCGTCTTTAAGCAGATGTCGCGGCACCCCTACGCGAAGACGCTTCGGGGGTGCAAGTACGCCGTATAGTCCTTCAGGAATAGTTGTTGAATCTAGAATATCTACACCGCGAATGGCTTCGTAGAGAATACGAGCATCTTCAACAGTCTTCGTGAGCGGGCCGATCTGGTCCAAGGATGAACCCATGGCGATGAGTCCGGAGCGTGAGACAGCGCCGTAGGTCGGTTTCAGCCCAACAATACCTGTGAGCGCAGCTGGCTGGCGGACAGAACCGCCTGTATCAGAGCCGAGAGCAGCGATACAGAGATTGGCGGCGACAGCTACTGCCGAGCCGCCGGAGGATCCGCCCGGTACTCGCGAGGTATCGTGCGGATTCTTCGTTGCGCCGAAGGCGGAGTGCTCGGTAGAAGAGCCCATCGCGAACTCGTCCATATTGGTCCGGCCCACGAAAAGCGCTCCGGCATCCTTCAACTTTTTAATAACAGTGGCGTCATATGTCGCGCGATAATTCTCTAGCATCTTGCTCGCCGCGCTCGCGATCTTCCCTTCTATCAGAATATTGTCTTTTATCGCAAGAGGTATGCCACAAAGTAAAGATTCGTCGTTTGCATCAATGCGTTTCTGCGCTTCTGCGATTGCAGATTCGTCAGCATCAAAAATTTCCAGAAACGCATTCAGCTCTGGATTCTTGGCGTGCGCGGCCGCCGCGCACGCATCCCAGAGCTCGCGGACGGTCAGTTCGCGGGCACGAAGTGCTCGCGCAGCCTCAACAATTGTCATTTCGTTCGGCTTAGTCATGAGAGATTATCTGCTTCACCGAGAGCGCGTCGCCCTCTCTCGCTGGGAACTGTTCAGCGAGCTTCTTGGTATACACTCCGCCAGCATGCGGCTCGCCGTCCTCGCGCATCACGTTGCGTAGCATAGGTTTTGCATTTTTTTCGATTGGCAGTTCCAGTTTCTCTAACTGTCCGACGTAGGCAAGAATAGCGTCAAATTCGTTCGTGAACTTCTCCAGTTCCGAGTCCTCCACTCGTATCCGCGCCATCGCGGCCAATTTCTTAACCTCTTCAGTCGTTGCCATTATTAGAACTCTATCATTTCCTGCCGGATTTCGGAATCAGTATGGAAAACTCGATTTGTACATGTTCTACCGACCACGCGGCGCGTGGATGCCCAGGTCTTTACAAATCTTGCGCGCTAGGAACGGATCAATTTCTGCGTGGCGCGGGATGGTGCTTATGGAATCGTTTTGCGGATTCTCAAATATAGAATGCTTTGACCCTTCGCGTACAAACCGACACCCGTTCTCCTGCAAATGACGGATAAGATTCGCACGCTTCATGAGCTACGCGTAGGCGAATCTTTCACGGGTCAGCGATCCGCTACTGGCTTTCGTGCGCTTGGTGAGCTCGCGACGCGAGATGAGAAATTCTGAAAGCGCGTCCGTGAGATTCTCTTTCGCTTCCTTTTTTGAAGTGCCTTGCGTGTTCACGCCGGGGATTTCCTCCAGCCACGCGACATAGCCGGAACGTACCTTTTTATAAATAGCCGTATACATGCTGTGAGTATACCACAAATCGAACGAGAAGCTTCTTGGCGTTCCCGTGGCCCAGCATGCCACGATACGATACAAGAGTTTCCTCTTTTGAATTACCGCTAATCGCCTTGAACATTCTTTGCTTGGTGCTCGTGCGCAATACACGATGGTCGGGGAAATGCACCCAGCCCAAGAAGTCCACGCCGGATGCAAGTGTTGAGATTGAAACTTTATTCGGATGCATTTCGAGCTTCAATGTGTCGTGAAGAAACACTTTCATATATGAAAGTGTTTCTAGTAAGTAATTTCTGTCTGCAGAGAGGATAACGAAATCATCAGCGTAGCGAACATAATATCTTGCTTTCAGCTTATGCTTCACAAATTGGTCAAGCTCATTCATATAGATATTCACGAGGAGCTGGCTTGTGAGATTGCCGAGTGGCAGACCTATGTGTGCAACACCTGGTGTTGCACAAAAACTGCCAACGACGGTAGCGACGAGGGCGCGGACGCGCTCGTCAGGCACGTATCTGCCGACAATCTTCATTAAGACTTGCTGGTCAATGGAGGCAAAAAACTTTTTGATATCACACTTCAATACCCAGCAGGTGCGGGTGTTGTTCTTAGATACTTGATATGCAAATGCCCTGAAACGACTCATCGCTTTGTGTGTTCCCTTCCCGAGACGGCACGAATACGAGTCGGATATGAACGTGCGGTCAAAGAACGGATAGAGTTTCCGATACATTGCATGATGGACAAGCCGGTCGCGCACGCTCGCCTTATGGATGTCGCGGGGTTTGGGGTCGCTAATCTTAAAATGGTGGTACCCGACGTGCTGATAAGTACCTGTCGCAAGCTCGCGATGCAGGGCGAGGATGTTTTGCATCAAATATCGTCCGAACTCTTGTACATCGGCGCTCTTATTCTTCCCGCGTTTAAACTCCCGCCATGCGTCAAGCAGATTTTCAACAGAAATGATATCTTCATATGGATGAGTGAACAGAATTCTCCTCGAAGCGCCCCCCCGACAGACTTTGCCGGTAATTGAGCGCGCCAAAGCCGCTTACAAAATGTGGCTCATCGTTCATCGCAAGATGGCGCGTTCGGAACGCTTCGGCATTGGCGACCGAATTGACGCGCTATGGCTTGACCTCTTAGACGCCTTACGGAAAGCCGCATACGCACCAACGAATGAAAAGACTCCTGCGCTTGAATACACTATCCGCACTGTTGATTCGGTTCGTTTTTTTATACAAATCGCTTGGGAGTCGGGACTCATGGCGCAGAGTCATTTTATCTCACTTGGGAAAGATGTTGAAGAGATAGGGCGCATGGTGGGCGGGTGGAAGAGGGGCATACTGACGAAAAACCCACCACGGTAATCCGGGGTGGGGAAAATAGAGAATCGCGAGAGAGGAACCGATTGTCGGCATTCCAATCATTCGGGTTGTCGAGCGAATTGGCTTCGACATTGAGACCGTCGCTGTTCCAGTTCGCGTTCACAGCCCAGAGCACGTTTGTGCGCCACGCCATCCATACCACCATCCTTTGAATACTCTCGGGACTGAATCTCATGTGGGACATCAAAGTCCGCCGGCGTGGTGCACCGATTCTATATATTTTTTTGAATAATCGGCATCTGCACTCGTAGAGAGCATGCTCGCTACAATTCTGAAACGCCAATATCCGAGGCGCTACGCATAGAGCATGCTCGACGCGTCCAAGACATCCTCGTGCGTCAGTATATATAAAAAGAACACTCCGTTCCAATGCCGACAAAGTGGCAAAGGTTCAGAGTGTCCAAGGTTCAGAAAGACCAAAGTTTTTAGAATCAGCGAGAGAGGAACCGATCGTCGGCACCCCAATCACCCGGGTCGTCGAACGAAAAGGCCTCGACAGAGAGACCGTCGCTGTCCCAGTACGCGCTCACAGCCCAGAGCACGTCTTCGGTATCCCTGATGTAGGCGACGTACCAGAACTTCTGATCCGCCGTCTTCAGGAACTCCCAGAATTGACCGAGTCTGATCTCGACCTTCTCTTCGCCGCCGAGCGCAGTGATGATTGCCGGGTCTCGCGAGTTCTGGAGCAGTTTGTTCACGACCAGTTCTTCGGCCGCGACCTCGTCCTTCTCAACCTTCGGCAGAAAGTGCTCTTTGAAATTATCGCCGAGCCAGCTGATCTTAATGCCGTCAATCGTTTTGCCGGGACGGAATTTCTCCGTCGCAATGAATTGCTTCACGGCGGGAATATTGACGGCACCGGACAAACGTTCGAGGAGTTTCTTTGCGACCGTCTCAGAAATCACCATTTCGTCGCGGAGAAGGCGCAGAAATGCTTCTTCGCCTCCAATTTTGTTGATGCCCGCTTCAATCTGACCAAGTGTAAGATTGCCGTATTTCATGATTTCTCCTTTGAGCTATTCGCTCGTGGACTTCTCACTGCCCGTGAGTCAAGGGGCTGATGGCTTCGCCACAGCGGAG
>CAZVYA010000006.1:772-12380 GCA_964631225.1 uncultured Candidatus Saccharibacteria bacterium | reverse complement strand
CGGGTGTGCCGTATAAGCTTATCGGCACGCGCTTCTTCGCACGTAAGGAGGTGAAGGACGCCCTCGCGTGGATGCGGCTCGCGCTAGACCCGTCGCGCGAGTCGGACAAACTGCGCGCGGCGGCAACGCCCGCGCGCGGTATCGGTAAGGTAACGCTCGGTAAATTAGCCGCCGGTGGGCGCGCACAACTACGAGCGGGCGAGCTAGCTAAAGTTGAGGCATTTGAGCGCATAATTCGAGAACTTTCACAATCGGCGCTCACACATAAACCGTCAGAGTTCGTGAAGCTGGTGGTGGAGAAAAACGGAATGAAGAAGGCGATGATGGACGAGGGAAGTGAGGAGGACCGCGAGCGATTTGAAAATATTGAAGAGCTCGCATCTGTTGCCGCACGATACGACCATCTATTGGGCAAAGAAGGCATCTCATTATTTCTCGCCGAGGCGGCGCTCGCGAGCGACCAAGATGAAATGGATCGTCCCCAAGGAGTCACCTCGAAGCGAGGAGACACCTTGGGTGGGAGTGTCACCTTGATGACCGTGCACGCAGCCAAAGGACTCGAGTTCGACACAGTCTTCGTGAGCGGGATGGAAGAAGGACTCTTCCCGCATGCAAATATGAATGAAAAAGACCGCGATGAAGAAGAGGAGAGGCGACTCTTCTACGTCGCGATGACGCGCGCCAAGGAGCGCCTGTTCCTCACTCTCGCGCGCATCCGTAAAATTTATGGGAGCGACACCTACTCCGAACCGTCCTCATTCCTCGCAGACATCGGTGAGCACCTGATGCTTTATGATGAAACCGACTTGCACTCGGAACCGCAGGTGATACACTTTTGATATATGGCCACAACCAAGGAGCGCATATTAATAACTCTTGCACCATCAACAGCGCGGGCGCTTCGAGCCCTCTCTCTACGAGAGCAGACGCCACGCGCCACTATCGTCGCCCGCATTGTTGAAAACGGGCTTGGTAGTCGTCGCGTATGGCTTTCTGAGAAAGAAGCGGATGCACTGTTTCGGAAACTGCACGCCGCGTAGGACATGCCACCATATACCATCCGTTACCATCGGTTGGTAATTGAGAAAGATTTACGAACAATTGATACCTCAGTATGGGAGTCTATACGCGATACTGCGCATGAAAAACTTTCACGATACCCAGAACAGTTCGGTAAACCCCTCCGAAATGTGTTGCGAGGCCTTCGCGTTCTCCGTGTCGGTGATTGGCGCGTCGTATTTCGTATTGAAGAAAACGAGATCTTGGTCGGTGCAGTTCACCACCGTCGGGATGGGTACAAAGACGTCGTGATCAGGTTTACATAATTACGCGACAGAACCGTCTTCGTTCCTGGCCGACATCGACGGCTCACTAATGCACTATGATGAAACAAACGGAGAAGAAGTTATTCAGGTGTAGCCTCATTCGTAACGTCAAGAGTCTTGTGTAGTGTAGAAAGAAACGCTTCTTGTTGACGCGAGGAAAGCTTTTTAAAATCAGGATGCGCTTGAATATGAGTCAATGCGTCGGGGAGGTGCTCCCTTTTCAGTTCCGAGTGCCCTGATTCCACCAAATAAGAATTATATGCATTTTGTGCATGGTTCGCCCCATCAGTGTCAAAGTTGTGACCACTAACAAGTGAAGATCGAACATGTTCAGCGAAGCCGCGCGGGGTAATTTTTTCCATAGATTAGCCTATTATCTACTATAGGGTGTAGTGTAGCACTATGAAGGCTAAGAAATCACTCGGGCAGAACTTCCTGATGCATGCGCGTATAGCGGAGCGGATTGCGCTCGTGTCTGGCGTGAATAAAGACTCGGTTGTGCTGGAGATAGGCCCCGGCACAGGCATGCTCACCCGCGAGCTTCTGAAGCTCGCGGGCAAGGTTATTGCAGTTGAAGCCGACCGAGAACTTTTTGAAAAATTAAAAACATATTTTGCGAATGAGATCGCGAACGGAACGTTAGAACTCATCCACGGCGACATCCGAAACTGGGATTTTGAAACGCACCTTAATTCACGCTATAGCGTAAAAGATGGTTATGTAGTTGTCGCGAATATTCCGTATTATTTGACCGGAGAGATATTCAGAATGTTTCTTGAAGCAGGACATCAGCCGAGCTCTATGACTCTGCTTGTGCAGAAAGAAGTTGCCGACCGTATTGTGGCACGCGATAAAAAGCCCCTCGACTCCGCTCGGGGTAAAGAAAGCATCTTGTCGCTCTCGGTAAAAGCATACGGAGAACCGAAGCGCGAGTTCCTTGTTCCGCGCGGAGCGTTTGTCCCCGCGCCGAACGTAGATTCAGCTGTTTTAACAATTCGTGATATCTCGCGCAAAAATTTCTCTACAAAAAAAGAAGAGGAGTTATTTTTCAAGCTTATTCACGCCGGATTCGCACACAAGCGTAAGTTTGTGCGCAAAAACCTTTTGGAAGCCGGACTTCCACAGGGGAATATCCCAGAAAAGGCTCGCGCCGAGGACTTGTCGCTTTCTGATTGGCTCACCCTAGTTAGAGCGAAGTGCCGGTGAATGGGCTTATGATGCCCATGTTAGGGAGAGGGTAACAGAACTTACCGGCCCACATCCAACATGCCTGCGCTCCGGTGGCGAAGAAGCCGAGCGCCCATGCTCCGGGGTGTAGCAGGAAGTACGAATATGTCGTTGGCGCCATCGGATATGAGAATGCTCCGGTCGTAGGTATAGCGCCAAGATACAATGGGGCGAAGACGTGATAATTATAGACGAATCCGCAGGTGCAGGGCATCATGAATACCTCGAGGCCACCGAACGGGACTTGGGCGTGCGCGGGTGGAGCGAACGTTACTGCAGAAAAGAAGATAAAGGATCCTATGAAGATTTTTTTCATATTGTCATAGTAAACGATTGTTCCGTGTCAGAGAAACCATATTCGTTTACAACATACACAGACATCGGAATTGAGTTTTTCCCAGTGCCGACTCTCACTGACTCCCTCAGATTTTCCGGCGCGAGTTGGACGGTAAGCGTTTTACCGTCGGCAGAGGGTACGTCGGTAAACTTCTGGTACGTTGTTACGACCACGTTTTGTTTGGGCGAGAAGCCCGAGCCAGAAATTGTGAGCGTTCCTTCGTAGGTAATAACGGACGGGGATACACTCTTAAGGCGTACGGTAGGATTCTTCGCGTCGGTTATGACGAATGTCGCCGTGTTGGAGACCGCACCTCCTGTTTTTATCGCCACGTCGTAGCGACCGGACGGTATGGGCGGGGTAACAAAGGAGAAATTTCCCGCGATATCTCTGTTGACCGTGCGGACGATATAAGTGTCGCCGAAGTAGACGACGCTGTCCGGTGAAATACCCAAGCCAGTAACAGAGACGCGCACGCCCGTAGCGCCTGACCGAGGAGTGAATGTTCCGATTGCAACGCTCGGCACGTCCGTTTGTAATATTGTCGGTAACGTAACCATCTCCTCACTCTGATTCGTGATTCCGGAATTGACTGCCGCGAGAATTCTCTGCTGAACGGCCGTAATCATTTTGTCTCCCGCGTAGATATCTATTTTTTCATTGTCTTTTACCAGATAGTCATCCTGTGTCGGTACCGATGTCGAGGGAGTAGCGACGGGATTGTTCGCGCCAGCAGTATTCGCTGTTGACGAAGAAAGTGCGTTTAACTTCGCCCTAGTGTAGGACCCAACATATCCGGTCCCGCGTGTGAGTCCGACTGGTGTCAGGGTCTCCACAGCATATTTCTCTTGGAATCGCACGACCGCCGCCTTCGTGAGCGAGCCGAAATACGTTGTTTCTTTCCCGAGAGAGCCAACGCCGGCGCTCGCGATACGCGTGTCGGGGTCTCGGTTTAACACCTGCTGGAGAGAGAGCACCTCCGGCCCAGTCGAACCGAGGAACAGGTTTGTGGTTATGAGAGAAACCAGCAGAACATTCATACACACAGTATACACGCAAGGGCGCGCGTGGCTGGTATACTTCTATATGAATACTATGGGTAGAATTCTAGAATCTTGGCGCACCATTCTCGCAACAGTTTTTGCAGTTGCGTTTATTGCCGGCGCATTCTTTCTCGCACGCGGCGTCGAGCCAACTTCGTCCGTACAGGCGTCGACCGAGAGCGCCCTTCTCTCGGCGATCGCCGCTAAGGACTCTGATGGAGACGGCTTGCCGGACTGGGAGGAGGCCCTCTACGGAACAGACTCGCGGACGGCCGATACACTTAAGCTAGGCATGACCGACGGCGAGGCGGTCGCGAAGGGTCTTATCGTGCCGAAGGCGCTTGCCGACATTTCCGGCGTGTCCCCGATCCCTTTAGCGAAGAGCGATATTGACTACGCAGCTCTCGGGATACCGGCTCCGAGCGAAGGTACACTGACCGACACTTTCGCCAAGAATTTCTTCACATTCTATGTAGAGGCGAAGGCGGCTGGCGGCGGCGCCGACCTCTCCGCCGACCAAATGCAGGCGGTTGAGAATAAAGCCATTAATTCTCTCTCCAGCACTGTGGCCCCGTCGCCTGACTTTAAGTCAATTAAAAATCTATTTGTATCAGGCACGGGGATGGATGCGCTTAAGGCATTTGCCGTAGGCGCAGAGGCGATACTGAAGAAGAACACAAGTACGGCAACCACCAGCGAGCTCATATATCTGCAATACGCCGTTGACAACAACGACACGGCCGCGCTCTCCCACCTCTCATCAATCGCTAAGGCGTATCGGGACACGGCCGTTGGTCTATCCGTTCTCTCCGTCCCGACGGAACTAGCCGTCGCCGACCTCGCACTCGTGAATTCGCTCATGCGCGTTGGCGAGATTATTAACGACTTCGCTCACGTGAACACCGACCCCCTGACTGCTATGCTCGCCCTACAACAGTACGTGCCTGCGGCGCGCGCGCTAGGGCAGGCGTATGCCGATATCGGCGAAGTGTACTCCGCCTCCGGCGTCACAATCCCAAAGGGGAAGCCGGGTGCAGACTTTATCCGTTTCGTCACCGGTATGAAAACGAAGCAACAAGTACTTAATACACCATGAATAAAAACCCATTTGCCGCAGCCCTCTCCGCAGTTCTAATAGTCGCGCTCATCGCTCCTGCGACCTTCTTTATCGCACCAAATAGGACACATGCTGCCGGTGCCGGTATTCTCGGCGCCGCCGGCTGCATAGGCGGTCTTCTTGGTATAGGAAGTCTCGCCGGCAGTGCGGTCAGTGCTGTTACTGGTGTTCCTGTGACTAATATGATGATACAGGCGAACACAACCACTTCGGCGGGGGCAGATTCTACCAGCTGTATCAATGACACCGTGCTGTTGCCACTCGCGCGCGCCGTCGCGCGCATGATTCTCGCCCAGATTACGGCGAGCACGATTAATTGGATTACCGGCAGGAATGGTAGCGGCCAACCGAGCTTCGTCCAGAATATTTCTATACATATGCAGGGCGTCGGAGACGCCGTGGCGGTCCCGTTCTTCAACCAAGTGCGGACAGGATTCAACTCTCCCTTCGGGCCGGTGATTTCTTCTGCGCTTCAGACTCGATACGCGGAGCAGACGAGCATGGCCGGCTTCTTCGCCGCCAATCAGAGCACGCTCGCGCGGTATTCGCCGAACCCGACGGCATTCGTTAACGGCGATTGGTCCAAGGGCGGTATCGGCGGGTGGTTCGCTCTCACGACACAGACCAACAACAACCCATACATTCTCTATCAGACGGCAGAGCGACAGCTCGGCAGTAACGTCGGACAGGCGACTACCAACAGAAGACAAGACTTGGTTCAGGGTAGCGGATTTCTCTCTTGGTGTGGCGCCTCTCAAGTAGATACGACAGCTTCAAACGACGGTACGGAGATGGAGGGCGTTAATCCGGGAGACTATTGCACCGACAGTAACGGCAAATCGGGCACCATCCAGACTCCGGGTTCGGTCATTCATGACTACACACAGAAGGCGGTCGTGAATTCAGGCATAGACCAGCTTATTTCTGCAAACGACCTAGACGCAGCACTAGGCGCGATAGCGACAGCGCTTGTTGGCCAAGTGCTCGGCGGTAGCGGTCTCTTCGGCGCCTCGCGTCCCTCGTCAGTCGGTAGGCCCGCTATAGTGACACAACTGCAGAACTACTCTGCTAACAACGCCTCAGCGGCGGCATCCGCGACTGCGCTCGTCCAGACTGTTTCGGCGAACATAGACTCCTTTACCGACGCATGGAATAGCATAAGTACTGCTGCGAATACTGCGTCGACAACCTTGGCGAGTCTCGCTAGCTTCTGTAACGCCGCTGCGACAACCGCGACCGACAATCCCACGTTCGCATCTACCGCCAGAGCGCAGGCTGCCGCTACGCAGACTGCCCGCGCAGTAGCTGTCGTCCCCGCGCTTACGCAAGCGCGCTCTGCAGTAAACTCCGTCGCCGCGACGCGGGCACTCATCGCGAGAACGGAGGCTGATGTGCTCGCGGCGACTTCTGAAACAGCCGGTACCTCCGGCGCCGCGGGCGCTCTCTCTGCCGATACACAGGCGCTCGGAGCGGCTCCACCGACGACTGCAGACGTAGTTAACGCGCAGTCAGCGGCGACTGTGACCGGTCGCGCCACGGCGAGTCAGGAGGGCTCGCTAACCGTCGGCGGCGGGACGCTCATCGACCAGATGAATCTAATCAGCACTAACGCAGAGGCGTTGAAGACGTCGGTCTGTATAGAGCCGAGCGCGGCGGACTCAACTACAACTACGACAGATACTAGCGAATGATAAATATGAAGAGGTTTCTCTCAACAACATTCATCGTTCTCGCACTACTCGTTAGCGCGGCGGGCGCAGCGCCAGTCGCGCATGCACAAACCTGCCCAGCCGGATTTGATTACGATGAAAATGACGGTTGCCAACCCATTTCAACTGGTAGTGGAACTTGCAGATACGGATACGTGTATGTAGACGAAAACACGGGCTGTATTCCAGCCGATACTCCTAGTACACTTTCAGGCCTCACCGATTCCCAGCAATCCGCCGCTGCCGGTACTGTGACCAACCCAACGCTTGGTGGAGATATGGAATCACAATTCGGGAAAGTCATGATTTGGATCATGACGCTCTTCGCATGGCTCGTCGGCGTCGCGGCAATTACACTCGACAATGCGGTGTACTACACCGTTGTCACGATGGGGAATTTCATACACAATCTCTCCGCGGTTGGTGTCTCTTGGCGCATCCTGCGGGACATAGGGAACATCATGCTCATTTTCGGATTCCTCTCTGTGGGCATCACCACCATACTGAACGTGGATTGGTATGGCTTCACCACCAAGATGCTCCCGATGCTCCTCGTGTCCGCCGTCTTCCTTAACTTCTCGCTCTTCTTTACCGAGGCAATTATAGATACGGGCAATCTCTTCGCCACTCAGTTTTATACGCAGATAAACGGCGGTCAGCCGGCTGGGGTGAAGAATTTCGATTTGGTTTCTGTCAATAATGACGGCATTTCAAATAAAATTATGGCGCAACTGGGATTGCAGAGTATATACGGCGACGTTATGAGAAATGAGAAGCTGGTCATCGCTGGAAACTCATGGGTCATAGGCTTTATGGGCATTATTCTCTTCCTAGTGACTGCATTCGTGATGTTCTCGCTCGCCTTCGTTCTCATCGCGAGGTTCGTCATTCTCCTCTTCTTAATTATTGTCGCGCCTATTGGCTGGGCGGCTCTAGCGATACCGAAGCTCCGGAACTTGTCTGACAAATGGTGGAGCGAGCTCTTCGAACAGACCATCACTGCGCCTGTCCTGCTCCTCTGTCTCTATATCGCTCTAGCCGTCATTACCGATGCTCAGTTTCTAACAGGATTCGGTGTTAACCAGAATACTGGTGGATGGACCGGATGGATAACGAACGCCACTGGAACGAGCAATCTGACCGGTCTCGCGGCTATGATTCTCTCCTTCCTCGTTGCCACTGGTCTCCTGCTCGCAGTCGTCATCATTTCTAAAAAAATGTCCGCCTTCGGCGGTGGGCTGGCGACTAAAGCCGCCGGCGCGTTGACATTTGGTGCGGCGGCCTTCGCCGGTCGTCGCACGGTCGGGCGCGTGTCCAACTACGCGGCACGCAAGATTCGTTCGAGCAAATACGGCAATAACGAAGTCGGAAGAGTATTCGCAGGACTCGCTGATCGCGGAGCGAAGGCGAATTTCGATATACGTGGCTCCGAAGCGTTCAAGAATATTCCGTTCGGCGGAGTCGATGCTGGCGCCCCAAAGAAAGGCGGTTATCGGGCGCGCGAGGAGGAGTTGGTCAAGTCTCGCACGGATTATGCAAAGAGCCTGACGCAATCATCGTCACAGAAAGTGGCTCTGGAGAGAGCCAAAGAAACCGAGGGAGCTAAGTTTGAGGCGAATATGAAGCCTCTTCGCGAACAAGAACAGGCTCAACTTGAAGAAACAAAGAGGCTTGTTGATGCAAGCAGAGCAGAAGTGAAGCTCAGACAACAAGAAGCGCAGGCTGCACGAGCCTCGGGAGACACTGGGAGGATTACAACCGCCGAGACTGCACTCAACAGTGCCATACGTGCACAAGAGGATCTCAAGCAGGCACAAAAGGAGAAGCTCGATCCAATCCGAGAGAAGATTCAAGGCACGAAGGACGATTACGAAAAAGCCATCCGTGATGCAACAAAGGCGAATAGTAAAGAAGCACGACAGGAAGCATATGGGAAGGGACTACAGAGTAAAACGCTTTTCGGCATTATCCCGCGCGCACCATACGACTGGCCAACTACGGTTGGTTCAGCGAGACGAGAAGCTGCCGGTAAGATTATCCGTGATGCTGGCAAGGACGACGCCGCAAAATTGCGTGACCTGCTCGAGGCTTCACTCAATAAAAAAGAGCCCGAGTCCGCTCCCGCAGAAAAAAAGCCGTAATAATATAAGCGTATGGCCGAACAACTTACATTAGAACAAAGTATTCGCGAGATACTCCCAACACTTCCGCCACCCATACGGAAGTTTCTTCAGGAAGGAAAGCTCGGCAAAACTGTTCAGCTTATTATGGATCGTTACGCACTTCACGTAGATCACGGTGCTGTTCTCGAACACCAAATCACACTAATTCTTCTCGGTCTCGAAGGCCCCGAAGAATTTGCGACAGAACTGTTCGCTCAACTTCCTGTATCAGAACAAACTGTTAAGGACATACTTGGAGATCTAAACAAAGAGGTTTTCGTCCCACTTCGAGAAGAGATAAGAAATGGTGTATCGGCGGTGTCACGAGCACAGCCGTCTCGCCCACAACCGAGACCGGCCATTCAACATCCGCCGCTTCAACGCCCAACTTCCGAGGTTCGACCTTCGCCCACAATTCCCAAGGTCGAACCTCAAATTCCGCCGAGGCCGGCGAATACGGTGCCGCCTCCAAACGCTGCAGAGCCCGAGCGCCACTTCCATTTACAAAATAAAATTCCTCCTGCACCTCGAATGAATCCGAGTATCGCGCCTCTGCCGCCGAAGGCCATCCTTCCTCGCCACGTCGGAGCTCCGAGCGGAGTGGGGCCCAGTGCGCCTAAACTGTTGCAGGACCATGAGGAGCCGCATATAGAATTTAGAAAGACTGCACCGCCCCCGCCGAACCTGCCGGGCGTTATACATCACCAGCCACTCCCTCGCCCCCCAGCACCTCCATACTCTACGGATCCATATCGCGAACCCGTTGGCGGAAAGTAGCTAGGGGTTTGCATTCTGCCCTACACTTATATATAGTGTTCGTATCCCGCACTCGCGGGTTTCTAATTAAATGTCTACCATCAACCAACTCTCTAAGAGAGGACGTAAGGATAAGTCGCGCAAGACGAGCGTACCCGCTCTGGCGCGCGGTTTTAATGCACTCTCGAATCGACCGACTTTTTATCCGTCTCCTTTTAAGAGAGGTGTCTGCACCAAGGTGACGACCAAGACGCCTCGTAAACCGAACTCAGCTATTCGTAAAATCGCCCGTGTCCGTCTCACCAACGGTATGGAGGTCACCGCATACATCCCAGGCGAAGGTCACAATCTGCAGGAACACTCTGTAGTGATGCTCCGCGGAGGCCGCGTGAAGGACATCGGCGTCCAGTACACCATCATCCGCGGTAAGTTGGACACGAGCGGTATAGAGAAGCGTCGCACCTCGCGCTCGCGTTACGGCGGCAAGCGCCCTAAGTAATATGCGCAGACCACTTAAGAAGAAGCGTGTTTGGCGAGCCGACCTAAAATACGGTTCTGAGACTCTCACTCGTTTTATAAATACTGTTATGTGGAGCGGTAAGAAGGATACGGCACGTGCCGTCGTCTACGATGCACTCGCCTCTATTGAGAAGGGGGGCGCCAATCCGCTAGAGACATTTGAATCTGCGCTCCGTAACGTCTCTCCGCTTATGGAAGTGCGCTCTCGCAGGGTCGGCGGGGCGAACTATCAGGTCCCGCGCGAAGTCCCCCAGAATCGCCGGCTCGCGCTATCATTCCGCTGGATTATCGGCGCCGCGCGCGCTAAGAAGGGTAAGCCGATGGCCGAGAAGCTCGCAGCCGAGCTCCTCCTCGCCTCTAAGAACGAGGGTGACGCGATTAAGAAGAAGGACGAGATGCACCGCATGGCCGAGGCGAACAAGGCCTTCGCGCATTTTGCTTGGTAGCCGTGTTAATATATTGAGGCGCTTGGCGCATTTTATTTTTGTAAATCATGAACCGCGACTATCCTCTCGAGAAAGTAAGAAATTTCGGTATCATCGCGCATATTGACGCGGGTAAGACGACCGTCTCTGAGCGCATTCTTTTCTATACCGGTAGCCAGCACAAGATCGGCGAGGTGCACGAGGGAGACACGACCACCGACTGGATGGAGCAGGAGCGCGAGCGCGGTATCACCATCACAGCCACCGCTATTACCTGCTTCTGGACTAAGACAGACGAGCCGGACAAGAAGGACACAGCGAAGAAATTCCGTTTCAATGTTATCGATACCCCCGGACACATAGACTTCACTGCCGAAGTGAAGCGCTCCATGCGTGTCCTCGACGGCGCCATCGTCGTATTCGACGGTGTCGCTGGCGTGGAGCCCCAGTCCGAGACGAATTGGAGATACGCCGATGAAGCGAAGGTGCCACGTGTTTGTTTCATAAACAAACTCGACCGCACAGGGGCATCATTTGAAGATTCTTACGCGAGCATCTTGGACAGACTCTCGCCCAAGGCCATTCGCATGCAGATTCCTATCGGACTAGAGGGCCAGCACGAGGGTTGTGTGGACCTTCTCACGATGAAGTCACATACCTTCTCCGGCAACATGGGCGAGGAGGTGATAGAAGGTGAGATCCCGGCGAACCTGCTTGAAGACGCGAAGAAATATCGCGCTGCCCTTATCGAGCGCATCGTAGAACAAGACGACGTAGCCATGGGCGCGTATCTGGAGGGGAAGGAGCCAAGTCTTGAAGACTTGAAAAAGATTTTGCGCAAGGCAGTTATTAATAACGAAATTTTCCCGGTCTACACCGGCTCAGCGCTTAAGAATAAGGGTGTCCAGCTCGTGCTTGACGCTGTTGTTGACTACCTCCCGTCACCATTAGACCTTAAGCCAGCGACTGGTATCAACCCAAAGACGAA
>CAZVYA010000006.1:0-762 GCA_964631225.1 uncultured Candidatus Saccharibacteria bacterium | reverse complement strand
GATGAGCCTTTCTGCGCGCTCGCCTTCAAGCTCCAGACCGACCCATTCGTCGGCGCGCTGACATTCTTCCGCGTCTACTCTGGCACGCTCGAAGCCGGCTCCTATGTATACAACTCAACGACGGGATCTAAAGAGCGCGTCGGTCGCATAGTGCGTCTCCAAGCCGATAAGCGCGAAGAAGTCGCGCAGGTATTCACCGGTGAAATCGCAGCCGCGGTTGGACTGAAGGATACGAGAACTTCGCACACGCTCTGTGACGAGGAGAATCCGATAATTCTTGAAGAAATTAAATTCCCTGAACCAGTTGTGTCGCTCCGCATCGAGCCGAAGACCAAGGCCGACCAAGAGAAGATGGGTGTCGCGCTCCACAAGCTATCTGACGAGGACCCTACTTTCAGAATTAAAACTGATGACGAGACTGGTGAGACTATTATCTCAGGCATGGGCGAACTGCACCTAGAGATTCTCGTAGACCGTATGAAGCGCGAATTTAACGTCGTCGCGGACGTAGGGAAGCCACAGGTGGCTTATCGCGAGACCATTCTCGGAAGCGCCGAGGCAGAAGGGAAGTATATCAAGCAGACCGGAGGTAAGGGTCAATATGGTCACGTGAAGATTCGAATGAAGAAGATGGAGCCGGTGGATCCGGAGAAGAAGGTGGCGAAGAACGTCACACGCGAAGACCATTTCGAATTCATCAACAACATCAAGGGCGGCGCCATTCCGCAGGAATTTATTAATCCCGTGGAGAAGGGTCTTCGC
>CAZVYA010000005.1:0-13250 GCA_964631225.1 uncultured Candidatus Saccharibacteria bacterium | reverse complement strand
TAGGGGAGAACGGAGGCATTTGTAATCGTAAACGAATGCGAGACGAGGATATGGTCTAGCTGTGAACGTGAGAATGGGTGTGTCACCGAACCGCGAAGGGCATTGTGCAATTCATGTTCAACAAAACGTTGTTCGATGTGCGTACGCTCGCGCCCACGAGAGAATGCATCGCTTACCTTACCGCCGAGCAGCCAATTGAGAATTGTTACCTTAAACGACTCTAGAATATTGAAGTCGCCGCAGACGATAGTCGGTCTGGAAGAGTCGCGTTCCGCCATAGCGAGCTCAAATTCTTTCAGTCTCCACGCTGGCTGTGCGAGGATGAGATGGAGGTTAAAGACACGTATGGGTTTCCCGCCGATTGTTATATCAACATACAATCCACCACGGTTGCGAATCATGGAGAATCCAAACGGTCGCATCAAACGAACAAATATGCGCGTGCGGAGCGGTAGAAGATGCCAGTATTCCGGAAACTGAATTTCTCCTTGGTTTGTAATCGGATATTTAGATAAGGTGACGACGAAGTTATTTTTTACACCATCTGAAAATAATCGTTCCACATCAGATCGGTGTGCGATTGAATATGCGACTGAAGACGATAATTCTTGCAGACGTTTCAAAAAATCTTCAGGCACTTCTTGTAAACAAAAAATATCAAAGTCGCTTTCCGAAATAAATTTAAACGCGCGGTCCAGTTCGAGATTTCTGAAAAGCATATTCCATGAATAAATCCTCATGCAACTTCTTATATCACACTATACGCGATGCCACGCGCCGAACTCCTCCTTAATCAGACCGCGCAGTTCAAGCGCGACGAGAGCAGTGAGTGTTTCGCCCGCGGGAGCGGAACTGGCGCGGAGGATATCGTCGCGGGTCATGGGCTCGTCCAGCATACTCCAGATAACGAGTTCGGCGTCCTCAAGGTCGCTCGGCGCTACGCCAGTTACGCCGCTTTCGCGCGGAGCTATGTGGAGTGCTTCTAATATGTGTAGAGGGTCACTGATGAGTGCTGCGCCGAGACGTATAAAGAGATGCGAGCCGAAGGCGTGCGGGTCACCGATCCTGTGCGGTATGGCGAGCAGGTCGCGATTATACTCGCTCGCGAGGCGCGCTGTGATAAGCGTGCCCGACTTTTGTCCAGCTTCTATGACTAAAATTGCATCAGAGAGCCCGACCATTATGCGATTGCGTTCTGGAAAATAATATACGCGCGAGGGAGTATCTGGCGCATATTCAGAAATCATCCCTCCTCCGGCCTTTAGAATCTCTTTAGCAAACGGTCTGTTACTGCGCGGATACAAAACATCGTCGCCGAGGCCGGAGCCCGGCACCACGAGTGTATGTAAACCGGCAGATAATGCGGCTTTGTGAGCGCACGTATCAGTACCAAGAGCTAGGCCAGAAACAATAGAGATAGGGTAGCCAGCGAGGCCGGTAATTAATTTCTCGCATGCTTCCTGTCCGTATCTAGTCATGGCTCGTGAACCAACGACAGTTAATAACTTATGTCCCGCTGGTGGCAGAGCGCCACGCACCCACAACTGCTTTGGCGGTTGCGGTATCTCTAAAAGTTGCCTCGGCCACTCTTTTCGTTCCAGCTCGCGTATTTTCATAACGTTTAGTATACTCGAGCACAGATGGATAAAAGGAGGTCATATGGCCACGTTCAGGGTTCAGTGTAAGGGTCGTGACGCAGATCGGAATGAAGTACTTGAAAAGTCAGTTAACGTTTTACTCGCCATACGTCGTATGGGGGACGGCAAGAGCATTTCTATCTCTGTGAACGAGTGCCCGCACAACACCGGCAGTCATGGTCACCGATGCAAGGCATCGCATCCGAGCCAAGATAAGATTGGTGATGGAATACCGTGTGGTTTTGCCGTAGACCTACCGCATGTAATCGACATCGCCAAGTTCTAGCCTGTCCACGAAAGCCCCGTGCTTCTCGTGGGCTTTTGTTTTATACTAAACAGCACATGCTAGACATACATTTTATAAGAGAGAATGTTGACCTGATTAAGGCTGGAGCGCTGAAGAAGCACATTGAGGTGGATATTGACCGCCTTATTAAGGTTGATGACGAACGCAAGCTCCTGCGCCAAGAGCTCGACGCCAAGCGCGCGGAGCAGACTCGCCGAAGCAATGAAATTCAATTAACCAACGGCAAGGAACGCGAGAAGATCATAGAGCAGATGCAGCACCTGAAGGCTGGCATGGTCGAAGAAGAGGATCGGTTGAAGAAGGTAATGGTCGAGTGGCAACAGTTGATGCTCACCGTGCCGAACATTCCCGATATGTCGGTGCCCGACGGCGTCGGCGACGCCGATAATTTGGAAGTAAAAAAAGTCGGAGAACAGACCAAGTTTGACTTCGAACCTAAGGACCACGTTGCGCTAATGACTGCGCTTGATATCGCAGATTTTGAACGTGGCTCAAAAGTGGCGGGATTCAGAGGCTACTTCTTGAAGGGCGACGGCGCGCTTCTCTCGTATGCGCTCTGGCATTTTATCTCCGACCACTTCGTTAAGAAGGGCGGATTCACACCCTTACTAGCGCCTTCACTTGTGCGTCGTGAGTCTTTCATGGGCACAGGCTATCTACCGCAGTCCGAAGAAGATTTGTATAAAACGCAGGACGGCGAATATCTCGCCGGCACCGCCGAGGTCGCGAGCATGGGGTATCACATGAACGAGGTATTGGACGTCAAACAGTTTCCGATTAAATATTTTTCGTTCTCACCTTGTTTCCGAAGAGAGGCCGGTGCGCACGGTAAGGACACCAAGGGTCTCGTGCGCGTACACGAATTCTTCAAGTTTGAACAAGTAGTGCTCTGTGAGGCATCGCACGAAGCGAGCGTCCAGCATCACGAAGAATTAACGGCGAACGCCGAAGAGATGCTGAACATTTTAAAAATCCCATACCATGTCGTCATAAATTGCGGCGGAGACATCGGGCTCGGGCAAGTGAAAAAGTATGATATTGAGTGCTGGATGCCGTCAGAGGGGAAGTATCGCGAGACGCACTCATCATCCTATTTTCACGACTTCCAGACGCGCCGATTAAACATCCGGTATCGCGACGAGAATGGCGATATGAAGTTCGCACACTCTCTGAACAACACGGCGCTCGCGACCCCGAGACTTCTCGCCGTTATCGTAGAGAACTATCAGCAGGCTGACGGCACCATTAAGGTACCAGAAGCGCTTGTGCCTTATGTTGGCAAGAACACCATCGGTAGAACGGGGTAGCGAGCGACTGGCCGAGCGGCGCCGTACTCGGCGCCATCGCGGTCTCTTCGTATTTCTCTTACTGCTCCTGCTCCTGCTAGCCACGACTATCTATGGGATTAGGCAGAGCGCTGTGCGCATCTCACATGTTGAAGTATTTGGAGCAGACTCGTCTCTCTCGTCATATGCTACGAATGCAATGCGCGGAAATTACTTCGGAATTATTCCTCGCGACTCCATTTTCTTTTTCCCGGAGTCTCTAATTCGTTCTGATATTCTCGCCGAACATGCGGACATAGCTGCCGTCTCCATATTCCGCAGTGGTCTTACAAGCATTTCTATTAAGACGAACGACCGTGTTCCCGTCGCGCGTTGGTGCGGATTGGCTCCAACAGTAGGTGTTGAAGAATATTGCTACGTCTTTGACGCGAGCGGGTATATTTTTGCCGCAGCTGCGTCAACGACCCAAACAATAAACCCTTTTGTGTTGTACGCGCCGCTTGTTGGCGAGACGCTGGAACCGCTTCGTGCGACCATAGCTCAGGCGGAGAAACTGCCGCACGTTTTTGACTTCGCACGACAGCTACTCACGCTTGGTTCACCGGTCACTCATATTATATTTCGCGGAGACGAGGTCGACGACTATTTAGAGAACGACACACGCATCACCTACGTGCTCGGGCGCGAACAGGACGCCTTCACGGCGCTTGTCTCGGCGCAGGAGAATATGAACCTCTCCGACGGCTCGGTGGACTACGTTGACCTACGCTTCGACGGCAAGGTGTATCTAAAGAAGAAGGAGTGATAAGGTTAAAAAATGTCGTTTTGGAATAACTTAGAAAAACCATTCTTCGCGATGGCGCCGATGGCGGACGTTACTGACGTCGCTTTCCGTGCGCTGGTCGCGAAGCGAGGGAAGCCGGACATCTTTTGGACCGAGTTTGTCTCGGCGGATGGTTTGTACCATACGCGCGATGTCACTAAAATGTCTGACGAAACCAATCCCCTGATGCGGGACCTGAAATTTGACCCCGACCAGAGACCGATAGTCGCGCAGATATTCTCGAGTTCGCCGGAGATGATAGCCTACGCGACGAAGCTTGTTGCCGGGCTAGGTTTTGATGGGGTGGATATCAACATGGGCTGTCCCGATAGAAGTATCGAGAAACAGGGGGCGGGAGCTGCGATGATTAAGAACCCGGAGCTCGCCGTGAAAATTATTAAAGCAGCACAAGGGGCGAGTAGTCTGCCTGTTTCTGTAAAAACTCGAGTTGGGTACAACAAAGAGTCATTAGATGAATGGCTCACCGCACTCTTGTCAGCAAATCCCGTCGCAATCACGCTCCATCTGCGCACGCGGAAAGAGATGTCGCTGGTACCGGCCGGTTGGGAACTGATGAAGAGGGCAGTGGAGATTCGCAATAAAGTAAATCCAAAAGTACTTTTGATAGGGAATGGCGACGTGCAAGACTTGGAGGATGCTCGCGCGAAGGCGAGTGAATCAGGTTGCGACGGCGTCATGCTCGGTCGCGCGATGTTCGGCAACCCGTGGGTTTTTGAAGGAATTTCAGGACATCGGATGTCCCCCTCGGAAGTTGGACATCCGATGTCCACACATGGGCTGGATGAGAAATTAGAAGCACTCGTGGAACTCGCGCATGACTTTGAAAAAATTACTCCACCCAAGCATTTCGCAATATTAAAAAAACATATTAAAGCGTTCGTCACGGGCTTCGCTGGCGCCGCCGAGATGCGTGCCAAGCTTATGTTAGCCGAGAATGCCACCGAACTTGAAGAGATTATAAGAAAAAAATAAAGGACGCCGAAGCGTCCTTTCTGAAGTGGTAACTCGCGAGTTTACGGCGCGCCGGGGTGGCGCAATGCGCGGTAGCACCCGTTGCCGAGAGGCTCATGGTCGCCGTCGTTCGACGGGAGTGCCGTCTTCGCCGTCGGCTCCGAATCGAAATCGCGAGGCAGTATCGCCATCCGGATCTTTTGTTTCTGTTTCGAGCCGTCGTTCGATGCGGCCGGTGTGGTCTCGTAATGAACAATCTTTCCAACCATGCTATTTCTCCTCATTCATTAACCTGCACAATTACCCCCCGCCACTAGACTGCTACTCCTAAAATTTGCAAGCCCCCCCTATCAGCTCACGCCACTTGACAAAAAAGGCGGGTGGGTGTATGCTATATGAGCGTTCAGGAAGGCCGTTGATTGAGACTGCCGCGCCCCTGAAGCAATGAGGTTCCCGCCGGTGTGGGCGCGCCACAACCGCGGGGTATCCCAACCGGCCTTTCGCCGCTCTGTTGCGCCGATCATCGGCGCCGCGCCAAGGCGAATAGGCCTCAACCCGGTCGACCCTCGTGCCGAAAGGCGGGTACGACCGACTGTCCCCGGGTCCGCATGCAATACGCGGTCGCCGGGGACTTTTATTTTTGTACGCTATACTGTCTCGCATGGCGCATCAGAGTTTATATAGAACGCACAGACCGGCGACTTTCGCTGATGTCATAGGACAGGAGCAGGTGACGAAGCCTCTGGAAGAGGCGGCGAAATCTAAGAAAATAGGGCACGCATATCTCTTCGCCGGCTCGCGTGGTTTAGGTAAGACTTCAGTCGCGCGCATATTTGCCGATGCTATCGGATGCAAGGAGAACGATTTGCATGAAATAGATGCGGCGAGTAACAACAATGTTGACGCTATGCGCGCTCTCACAGAGGGTGTTTACACACTCCCGTTCGAATCTACATACAAGGTCTATTTGTTAGACGAAGTGCACATGCTCTCTAAGAGCGCGTGGAATGCATTTTTGAAGACGCTTGAGGAGCCTCCTGCGCACGCGGTTTTTATTCTCGCGACAACAGAACTTGATAAAGTACCGGAGACAGTACAGTCGCGCTGTCAGGTGTTTGAATTTAAGAAGCCGACACGCGCGGTGCTAGCTTCGATGACTATGGTAGTCGCCAAGAAAGAGGGATACTCGCTCGCTCTCGACGCTGGCGAGCTTATCGCGATGTTGGCTGAAGGCTCGTATCGCGACGCGCTTTCTGTTTTACAAAAAGTTTTTTCTGGAGCAGACGGAAAGTCACTTTCACGCGAGATGGTAGAGAAGGCGACTGGCGCACCAAAGCGCGAGCAGGTGCACGCGCTCATAAACGCGCTCGCCGTAGGCGAGCGCGGGAAAGCGCTGGATGCGATAGAGAAGGCTGTGAAGGCCGGAGCTGACGTGAAGTTATTTTTGGAGCTTGTGCTGGAAGCATTGCGGGCGACACTCTTGATTCGCTATGCGCCCGAACTCCGCACATCGCTCGCGGAAGAGCTCGGCGCGGACGAGTTCTCTGCACTGGAGAAATTCGCAAAAGATAAGGGAATTACGCATTCAACAATGCTTGCGTTTCTAAACGCGTCAGAGCGCATCCGCTACGCGCCTATCCCCGCGCTTCCCTTAGAACTCGCCGTCCTAGAACTCTTTCCCGAGTAATCCACAGACAGTAGGTAGTGTTTAGCCCTAGGGCTTGTATACTACCTATATGAAGTTTGCTGAAAAACAAAAGGCGATCAAATTGCGCAAAGCAGGTAAAACCTATTCAGAAATTCTTTCTGAAATCCCAATTGCTAAGTCAACTCTTTCCGAATGGCTAAAATCCGTTCAGTTAGCAAAATCACAAAAGCAGCGTCTTACTAAGAAACGTAAAGAAGCGTCTCTACGTGGCGGTCGAGCCAGACATGAAGCTAGAGTTTCAGAGGTAACGGAATTTGAACATAAAGGTCTTGTTGAAATGGATAAGATTTCAACTCGCGAACTTTGGCTCATCGGTATCGTTCTTTATTGGGCAGAAGGATCAAAACAATATGACCACTCCCCAAGTACTGGTGTTACGTTTAACAATTCCGATTCTCGCATGATTCGCGTCTTTTTGACATGGCTTGAACAAATGAAAATACAGTCATCGGAAATTTACTTTGAACTCTATGTCCATGAGACGCGGAAATCAGAAGTTTTTGCTTTCAGACAGTGGTGGGCGCATGAACTACATATATCCATGCATCGACTCAGTAAGGTTTACTTCAAAAAAGGTAATCCGAAAACAAAACGGAAAAATACTTCTGACTTGTATCACGGTCTGATAAGGATTAAAGTGAGATCAAGCACGTTACTGAATCGAAAAATAAGTGGATGGGTTCATGGTATCGTTGCTTCATTGGGAGGTCGTCTAATGGTAGGACGGGAGACTTTGAATCTCTCAATCTAGGTCCGATTCCTAGCCTCCCAGCCAAATCATTATGAAAGCATATATAACGTGCCCCATTAGCCATACGCGAGAACGACTAAATTTGCTCCCAGAGATTAAAAAGATTGTTGAAGCAAGGGGGATAGAGGCCTTTGTGTTTAAAGAGGGTGGCACGCCGGAGGAAATATTTCAGCGAGATTATCGGGAACTTAAAACATCCGATTTACTCATCGCCGAAGTGTCAGAAAGAAGTCACGGCGTTGGAATAGAAATAGGATTATCGTACGCACTCGGACTCAAGAGGATTTTGTTAATTGAAAGAGGGCAGTATGTCAGCAAGCTTGCCGAGGGCATACCAGATACCATCCTTATAGAGTACAAAGATAGTCAAGAGCTAAAAGAACTCCTAGACAACGCACTTAAATAATCAGTCTACTTAGCTATACACAGCCGCGAGCCGACGGGCCGGTGGGCTTGGTAGTATGAGTCCATATGAACATGGACAGAAATAAAATAATAACGATTTCAATTGCAGTCGTTGTCGTGCTCGGTGCAGCGCTCGGTTATTATTATGTGAAGAAATCAAAATCACCTGTCGTACCAGACACGCGATCCACCGCTGATGCCGCCACGCAGGGCGTACTGCCGTCTATCGGCGAGGCGGCGAACCCGCTTACTAATAAGCCAGACATCAACCCGACCAGTAAGACCAATCCGTTTGACTCGGTAAAAACAAATCCATTCCAATAACATTATGAAAAACAATCTTTTGTCCGCGAGCGTTCTGGCCCTTGGTCTGGTAGTTTCGTCCCTGATAGTTACGAACGGAGCTTTAGCACAAACGGCGGAGGACTCCATACAATTCCCTATAGCCGAGCTGGGCGGATGTAAGGATAAAGAGGCGTGTAAGACTTATTGTGACGACGAGAGCCACCTTGACGCGTGTCTCGCGTTCGCGGAGAAGAGCGGTCTGATGTCAGGAGAAGAGCTCTCCACCGCCAAGAAGTTCGCCGCGGCCGGCGCCAAGGGTCCAGGAGGATGCACAGGCAAGGATGAATGCGAAGCATACTGCGACGATATAAACCACATAGACGCCTGCGTCGCATTCGCCGAGAAGACCGGCATCCTGCCGCCGGAGCAGTTGGCCGAAGCGAAGCAGGTACAGGCGGCTATCGCGAAGGGAGTCAAGCCTCCAGCATGCCGAGGGAAGAAAGAGTGCGACGCGTACTGCGAAGACCCAAACAATATGAAGGAGTGCATCGCGTTCGGTGAAGCGTCAGGATTCTTGAAGGGTCGGGAGCTGGACGATGCTAAGAAAATGATAACTGCGATAGAGAATGGCGCCACTCCACCGGCCTGCAGAGGCAGGGAGGCCTGTGAAGCATACTGCTCGGAGCCGGACAACATGGAGGCATGCATGACGTTCGCGCAGGCCGCTGGATTCATGACGCCGGAGGAGGCACAGAATTCTGAGAAGATGCTAGCGGCTATTAGAAAGGGAGTGAAGCCGCCAGCATGCAGGGGAAAGGAGGAGTGCGACACCTATTGTTCTGATTCAGCACACGCCGATGAATGTATACAATTTGCAGTTGCCGCAGGCTTTATGGACGAGAAGGAGGCGGAAATGGCGAAGAGAACCGGAGGCAAGGGGCCGGGCGGCTGTGTCGGGAAGGATGCGTGCGAGGCTTTCTGCGGAGACCCGAACAATCAGGATGTCTGCATATCTTTTGCAAAAGATAACGGAATGATATCCGAGGAAGAGGCGGGGCGCATGCAGGAAGGTCAAAAAAAGTTTAGAGAATCCATGCAGAATATTCCTCCTGAAGTAGAAGATTGTTTGAAGACGGCGCTCGGCGACGACGCCTTCGAGAAGATGAAGAGCGGTCAGGCCATGCCGACTCAAGATACAGGAGAAAAAATGGGTTCCTGTTTCTCACAGATGGGACCGCCGCAGGGACAAGAACAGCAGGGTAGGCCGGAACAGTTTATGCAGAGAGAAGGAGAACCCGGCCAAATGCCTCCATATGGACAACGGCCCCCAGACGGACAAAGACCACCAGAAGGACAGTGGTCACAAGAAGGGCAGCGACCGCCGGAGGGACAATTCGCACCGGGAATGTACCCAAATCAACCGCCTCCGGAGGGACAAACACAGCCAGACGCAGGAGTTCCGAGCTCAGCGTATCAAGAGCAGTATCGGGAACAATATCAACAGCAATACCAACAGGAGTACCAAAGAGAGTATCAACAACAATATCAGGAGCAGTACCAGCAGACACAATTTGTCCCCGAAGGAGAAATGATGACCGCTCCTCCTATAGAGCAGCCTCCGCCGATAGAACCGACCGCCCCTCAATCTTCGAATTTCGACCTGAACAGTTCTCTGGCGTCCGTGTGGGCCGCCCTCATGGGGCTGGTCTTCTAGGGCGACTTAATGTCGTGATAGAATAACGCCTATGAACATGAACACACCAGAAAAAGGGCAAAGAGAGATGAAGTCTGAAATTACCGAAGAAGAGCAGAGTCAGATCGATGCGTTAGAGGCCGCGGCAGATGCAGCGCGTGTCGCTGGGGTCTACGACCCTTCTGAGGTTGAGGGGGAGAAGTGATATGTCAGCAGAAGGCGTTCAAGTAAACACCACAGAAAAAAGTAAGGAGGACATTTTTGCCAATCTATTTAAAACCGGAGGTATAAGAGAAATTGGGCGAAACGATATTCCAGAGACCGTCAGAAATCATTTTGAAGGAATGAGCAGCCGTTTTATTTCACCGAGTGATTACAGAAAGGAGAACTTCAATTCGTATTATGTAATCGAACATACTGACATTCCAGACTTGAAGACATATGTCGCTGAACAGGATAAGTATTACGGTAACATAGGAGAACAAAAAGGATTGGAAAGAAATGTATATTTTTACGATATGCTAGGCGAGGTAGAGGTTGGGCATGGAGAACTGCGGTACCAACCGGAAAGCGATGAGGAATATTTTAAAGATCGACCGTTTGTCGGCTTCAATCAGACTGAAAAAGAGTTTCGCAAGAGGAATTTCGCCTTTAAAAGATTAATAGAAATGGGTTCCTATTCTGTCATGCAGTGGGGGTTGCCGCTTTATTCTGGAGATCAAAATGCAGACGCAGATAAAGTTTGGCAGAAACTCATGCGAGAAGGAATGGCAGAGGAAGTTCCGACGGACAATCCGATCCGGAAGAGATACAGACTCGTTTTATAAGATTAATTTAACGCATGAAAAACTTAAAGCTCGGAACGAATTTCGCGGTGTTCGTACTATTCTTTGGTGTGGCTCTGCTAGATGCAGTACAGACGCAGAATTGGTTGCGTGTCGCGTTCTGGCTCGGCATTGGAGGTTTTTTCCTCTGGGCAGATGCAAAAAAAGAATAAATCCGCGCCATATTTTGTTTACATTCTTGAATGTGGAGACGGTTCTTTGTATACCGGCATAACGACTGATGTTAAACGGAGATTTTCTGAACACAAAAGCGGGACCGGAAGCAATTTTACGAGGGCTAGGGGGGCGAAACGCATCGTGTATACGGAGAAACAGCCAAACAGGAGTTCCGCACAGAAACGCGAAGCGGAGATAAAAAGGCTTCCGCGCGGAGAAAAGCTTGCACTCATCAAATAACTGTGATATCATCTTGAAAGAAGTCAACCGAAGGAGCAGAGATGACAAACTGGTATATCTCGCCGGCAGGTGGAGACCAATTCACCCATCAATACCTCGTTATGGTAATCGGCGCGCAGTATGAGGAGAAGGACAAGTCGTGCGTCGATGGCAGAAAGAATTTCTCGAGAGATCTCTTTAAATGCCCGAATGGTTACAGTGATGTAAAAGTCGCCATTAACGCTATATCGGCGCACGGCCTCAGGTTCGAGGTATATAAGGAGGATGTCGAGGAAGAGATTGTCCGTTTCATGGCGTGGGAGAGACGGATGAAGCGGAAGGCGAACCTCTATTAACGGCGAGAGCCCTACAACTGAAGACCCCGGCAGAGATTTCTGCCGGGCGTTTTATTTGTTATTGTGGGTGAATGTTCTACACCAGAGTACTGAAGCCGATTTTCTTTAAGTTCGATCCAGAGTTTATGCACGACTTCATGGTCTTCTGGGGTGAGATATTTGGTGCGCTCCCGCCTGCGCGTTGGATTATTAGCCTCGTGTGGGGATACCGTGGAAAAGATGTTTCTAAAGTGGTTGATGGTGTTCGATACGAGCGTCCCGTGCTTCTCTCCGCCGGCTTCGACACCGACGGCCGGCTCTCATGCATTCTCCCGAGTATTTCATTCGGCGGAGAGGAGGTTGGCTCTGTGACAGCTCGCCACTGCGAAGGGAACGCGAAGCCTCGCCTCACGCGGCTCATCCGTAACAATAGTCTCGTAGTTTGGAAGGGCCTGCGTAACGAGGGAGCGCGAAAGATCTCTGAACGGTTATTGCATAAAAAAACACCAAAGGGATTCGTAATTGGCATATCGGTCGCACAGACGAACGACGAGAAGGTGAGCAGTGCAGAAGCAGGTCTCGATGATTATTACGAGACGTTTAAGATAATGAATGAAAGAGGAGTAGGAGATTATTACACTATCAACATCTCCTGCCCGAACACCTTCGGCGGCGAGACGTTCGCTAAGCCCGACCTCCTCACGCGACTGCTAACTAAGTTGGCGACTGTGCCGTGTACGAAGCCGCGCTACATCAAGATGCCAATCAATCTGGAGTGGGACGACTTCAATGCTCTACTAAAAATTATAGACAAATTTGGCTACGAGGGAGTCGTCATCGGCAATCTTAACAAAAAATATTCTGACCTGAGTTTCCCTGAAGATGCACCGAAGGAGTGGCGTGGCGGTCTCTCAGGAAAGCCCTGTTTTGAATTATCAAACGAGCTTATACGCAAGACGCGCGAGGCATACGTAGAGCGCTTCACAATCATCGGCGTCGGCGGGATATTCTCGCCCGAAGACGCGCTCGCGAAGTTCCGCGCCGGCGCCGACCTAGTCCAGCTCATCACCGGCATGATATTCGAAGGCCCCGGCCTCATCGGCCGAATCTGCAACGCATACGAGAAGGAATTTTAATTCGACTCGACTTTTTCAGAAATAGTTATAGTATCGCGCTAGAAGGATATGACTGATATGGAGGTGTCATGTCGCGATATGTGCGTCAACGTGACCAGTTTCGATGTGGGCCAATAGCCATTCTAAACGCATTAAAATGGGCCGGCAGTGACGCTACCGCCGAGCTTCTGCCGAGACTGAGTAGGGAGACGAAATGCGATCCACACTATCCGGGAACGTGGAAGACAGATTTAGCTATGACGTTAAGAAAAAGAGGAAAGAAATATTTCTCAGTTCGACAAGACGGCCACCCCTCCATGAAGAAGATAGAAAAGTGCTTGAGAAGGGGCGAGAGCGTGCTTATTTGCTTCCTTTGTCCAGGCTCGCGAGCCAAATATGGCGAATGGGGCGGACACTATTCTCTCATTGTCGGAGTCTCGGACAGCGGATCGAGCTTTATGGCTGTGAATCGTGTTACCGGTGAAAAGCCCGGATTCTTGCGCAGGCGTTCGTTACGCAATGATCTCTGTCGGCGCAAGCATGATGGAACATGGTACCCGACCGTGTGGTATCTGAGAAAGAAATAAGTGCACAGCCCGCTAGAGAGCGGGCTTTTTGTTTGGCTCTTTTGGTCCAGTTCGGCTAGAATGTCCGTATGTCTATAAAAAAGCACGGGGCGTTCGCGGGTGCTGCCGTACTCGCGTCCGTCTACG
>CAZVYA010000004.1:0-13303 GCA_964631225.1 uncultured Candidatus Saccharibacteria bacterium | reverse complement strand
CAAAACGATCCGGACATTCGCATAGAAGACGTCGACCTTTCCGGAGACCGCACGCTGACCCTGCACCACGTCATCAACAACGGCGTTCGCCTAGACCAGAGCTCGGTGGAAAAGACCCTCAAGCATCTGGTGTCGTTGTGGGGGTACGGTGTACACCTCCTCGAAGTGGATAAAGACGGGACTGTGCGCGCCGAACATAACGCTCGCTGAGCGAGGCTTGTACCGATTGTTCCTTTTGTTCTTTCTAAGCACCATTGCCGTATCGGTATGGTGCTTTTCTTTTATTTCAACCTAGACGGATGTCGACCTTGACCTTTATATAATGTAGGCGTAATTTCAAGAAGGTTTAATGTTCCAACTACGTTAGGAGATGTGAATGGAAAATCCGTCTGTTGTAAAGAAAGTTCTGGTTGTAGACGACGATCCTGTTATAGGCAGGAGCTTCGACAGGGTTCTCTCCGGTAAGGGATACGCAGTCATGAGGGTCGCGAGCGGCGAAGAGGCCCTGAAAAGGTTGAAAGAAGGAGACTACGACGCCGTCTTTACCGATGTCCGCATGCCGGGGATGAGCGGTCTCGAGTTGGCCGAAATTCTCAAGAAGACTCGTCCGTGGTTGCCCGTGTTAATCGTCACGGCTTACGGCTCGGATGAAGTCGAGAAGCAGGCGGGCGAGGCCGGTGTTTCCGGATTCCTTCGTAAGCCGCTGACGCCCGATATGATCGCCCAAGCGGCGGATTCAGCCACTGCCGCTCACGCGACGGAGGTCGCGCCGACAGTGGCACCGGTCGAGACTGTTGTAGCCACTGCGCCCCCGCTCGAGTCCTCGGCGGAGAAGGTCGAGCATAAGGCGAGGGATGTCGCTCTATTCTTCGCGGCGCCGTTTGTCGGGCTCATGTACTTCCTCGCATTCCCGTTCGCGGGGCTCGGCCTTATGGCGTGGTATAGCGGCGAGGCGATCGAGAAGAAATGGGAGCTGACTGCGAGCGCCGAGATGCGCATGCTCCGTAACATCTTCTTCTACACCGCGGCTCCGCTCATCGGTCTGGTCTACGTCATCGTCCTGCCGATCGTGGGCAGTATCTTCTGCCTCTGGTACGCATGGAAGAAGCTGTCCAGCCTGTTCTAAAAACAAACCCCGCATGAGCGGGGTTTTCTGTTGTCACTTAAACGGCAGGCGCAATTGGCGGAGCTTACGTGGCTTGCCGCGAGCTTTCATTCTGCTTCGCAATCCGCATTCGCGGAGAATGTTTCCGCGGAGTTCCGCGTATCCCTCCTTCGTGAGGCTGAACTGCTTCAGCACATCGTCGACTGCCTCCGGCATACTCTTACCGCTCTCGCGCTGCCATTTGGCAGCCGCAGTCGCCAATTCTTTAATGTTCATCGCACTCCTCGGTATCGGATGTTATGTTTTGGACAACTCCCGCAGAGGAAACTCTTCGTCAATGAATTTCATGCATCGATTTTGCCACTCATCAACGTCGCTGACGTCGGGACCGAAGAGGGCGCCGTACGAGAGTCCGACGTCTTCGCAGAGAAGTTCGGCATTTTCGTTCAAATGATCGAAAATAATCAGCTTCGCCGCGTAGTTATCGACGCGCTGCACCTCTATCTGAAATCTGTGGTCGAGACGCGACCACCAAACTAGATTCGGATGCGCTGAATGATTGTCGTCCCACACTGCAAGCGGATTCGCCATCGTGTATCCTCCATTTGGCTCTGACAATATATTAGCACAGCATAAAAATTTCACAAGACTTTTGCTTCGCTGGATAGAGGATGTTCGTTAACTCAAGCGGTCGTAACAGTTAACGAACAGACAGGAATTCTGCATAAAACAGAAACCGCTCGAACAGACGCGGTGTCCGTTCGAGCGGAGCATTACAGTACTTCGATTTCCGACGGGTCGTAATGACCAATGCTTCCGTCGGGATGCATCACTTCGTACGACAATCCGTGCGAATCATGATGTGTGCGTACCTTGCCACGAACCCCCCACTGCCGTGAATCCCACGCTTCCTCGGTCCAGTCCTTCCGCAACGCGTTGTTTGCACAAGTCGTGTGCACGCGCGTTCCAGGGGAAATCGGAGGATAGCGGAGGGTGCGGACCACGAAGCCGTGGAGGGGTACATTCGCGGGATGAATATTGTGACTCGCCAGAAACTCGAGCAAATCCTGAACGGTCACGGACTCAGCTCGGGCTCCTAGAAGTTGCGTTCCTTTGTTTTTACCCCTGCGTTTTAGGGCGTAGAGGAAAAACTTGTCCGACTTGAGTGCGCAAGGCATGCATATTCTCCTTAACTATCGAAGAGGCACAAATCGTGTGCCGACCAAATTACTATAATAAAGATAGCATAGTACAACTATCTTGTCAAGCTTTGCTCCCCAACACGGACAGGTTCCGATTGATAGATTGGGCACAAGTAGAGCGCGATCTGCAATATAGCGGGCTTCTCGCGCCGCCTTTCTTTGGAGAACTTGCCCTTGCCTAACGCTTTGCATCTGCTATCATTGCCCCATAATGCTACGACGATTTAGATAGCCGCTACGAACCCGCCCTTATATTGCGGGTCTTCGTGGTGGCTTTTCTATTTGCCTTCGTAGCTCAATGGTAGAGCGCACTCTTGAAAAGAGCGAGACAGAAGTCCGATTCTTCTCGAAGGCACACGCCTTTGTAGCTCAACGGATAGAGCATTTGCCCTCGAAGCAAAAGGTTGGAGGTTCAAGTCCTCTCAAAGGCACGCCCTCGTAGCTCAAAGATAGAGCGACCCCGTTCTAAGGGTAAGGTTGCGGGTTCAAATCCTGCCGAGGGCACACGCGATTTCATCGGACGCCACTCTCCACAGCTAACTTGTGGTGTAATAGAAGGTGTGCATGATATAATTGTTCACAGCACTTTTACAAATAGGGGTGGTTCCCTCATAAAGGCTCTCCCGAAACAGCGAACCTGTTTCGAGTTCTGGCGTGGGTCTAAAAAACCATGCGCCAAATACCTAGGTGCATTCCTGAAAGGGAGAGCCCCTACGCCAGAACTCGGCACGGGTTTTTATTGTAACGGTAGATAGCGAAAAGCCCCTTGAGGGGGGCAGTATCGCGACGGAGTGGCTTCGTTTCTCGTGTAGGAAGGTCCTTCCTACGAAGGGAACTCATGAGTTCCTTAGTCGTATTGGCCAATACGCATTTTCTCCCGAGTGGTAGTGCCTCCCCATAAGGGGCTTTTACTATTCAAAATGGCACTAACAGAAGATTATCATGCCGACGGCTCGGCAAGCAACTTATCCACCTTGGACAAGTTCAGAACTCATTGCGGAAAAGATTGATGTTTACAATTTTGGATGTAAACTAAAGTAAAGAATATGGACGCACTTCAGATACTTGAGCGTTATTTCAAGACCTTCATAGAGCAGGATGATGCAAAGGCGTTTTTTATCGGCATGACCGACTATCTCAACTATGGCGACGCCGTACCCGAATACGACTGGATAACGACGCAGATTTCATCGATGCCGAAGGCACAGATGGATAAGCTCGACAAGCAGAACAAAATCGCGCTCGAGAAAGTAAGGGTCGCGCACGATGAAATTGCCTCTTACATAACAAAGAAGAAGATAGATACTCCTGCGGTACATCACGCATTGCAAGAATGCCAAGCTATTTTTGATGGGCGCGTGCATGGCAATATGCCTCTGCCTTATATGCTCCATCTTCGCCTATACGACATTCTCCGAGAGCTATATTCAATGCCGAAACACAAAAACTTCGCTTCAAAGCACATCGTTTTTTCAGAGCGAGACAAAACCCAGCCACACCAGTACCTGCCGATCAAAGAATTAGACGATTTGATGGAAACGGAAAACGAGTTGGAGCGCGGTTCCGATGATGCAATATGGGGTATACAGACGCACATCTATCACCTTCGCGACGTAGTGAATAAAGGGCGCGAGATAGGTAAAGGCATAACCGAGCGTATCAAAAAGCAAGAGTCGGGCGCAACACTCGATATGCTGAACTTTGCGGTTCTTATGGGCGAGTGGATAAAAATTGAAGAAGAAAAACAATATGGCATACCTAACCACGCTCGTCCTATTTTCTTCAGCCCGAAAAAAGTACGCCCGCAAGTGCAACGATTTCATATGTACGTTCTTGCGCACTTTTCTGAAGCTCACAACGCGCTCGCGCAAGCATCCCCAAAGACAGATATTCTGGCCTTCGACGAAAATACGGCACAGCTATCTGTAAAAGGTAAGGATTTTCGCATACGCCGTGTTTCAGACCAATACGACCTGCTTCGCGTCATTTTCTCTGATCCAAGCGAGACAGACAAAGAGTGGTTTTTTGATGAGATTGCAACAAAGGTAGACCATGCCCGACCGCAGGAGCGCATCAAGAAGTATTACAACGCGGCTTATCAAATATGCATCAAGTTGGCTACAAAGGGTATTCCGAGCTTCTTTATCACAACGAGACACTCGGTCCGCATAAACCCAATTTACTTGTCTTAGTTGTCTTAGATTTTATTTAGACCACACCAAGATAGGTGTCGTCTACGCTGTACGCGTGGACGAACACAAAGACATTATCGCAGAAGTTTTTGACGACTACGACGCGCGAGCGAACTTCGTGGGCTTCTTCGATTTGCTCTATAAAATCGACCTCCGAGTCAGCCCCGAACGCTACGAGGAAGGCGCGGATATACCATGATTGATACTGTCATTCTCACGGTTCCGAAGAGCAAGGCGATTCTACTCGACCTTACAGGCCGAGGCGTCCCGCCGTGGGACCTACAAAAGCGAGGTAAGGGATTCGAGAAGTATGTGAAAAATGCATCAAAAAAAGACGAAGAAAGCGGGCTCTACTTCCCGCGCCTTGCAGAGATCCGTCGCCAGAAAGAAACGAACATAAAAATAGAGTTCTCGGCCCCGAAGCTCTTATACCAAAACAATCTCGAAGAGTTGCGCGATAGCGACTTCGAGCGCGTTGTCGATATTCTCGACGACCGTCTGAAGCAGATGGGCGTCGCCTTTCCTATCGACGCATTACGGAACGCGGCCGTCAGGTCTGTGCATTACTCGAAAAATATCGAACTCACGGGCGGTTATACCTCGCAGTACGTCATCCGCGAACTCGGAAAAATAAATGTGAACAAGCGTTTCGACCTTACTCGCGCCAAATACACGAACGATGGCGAGAGCATGTGCATCTATACCATCGCGCACTCGTTCGTCATCTATGACAAGATTGCCGATCTCGCAAAGGATAAGAAGCGGGCTATCGACCAAGACCAAACGCCCTACCAGACGAGCTTGTTCAAAGAGCTGAAACGCGAAAAGGAAATCCTACGGCTCGAAGTGCGATTGAGCCAGAAACGAAAAATGGATGCCGTCTTCAAAGAGCTGGGCTTCGCGACCGACCCGACCTTCCGCGATGTATTCTCTACCAAAAAAAGCAAGAAAGTCGTCAATCACTATTGGGAAAAGATGATAGAAGGACAGAGCATCCACCTCTTCACGCACTCGCTCACGCCGAAGGGCCTCTTGGGGCAAATACTGCTCGCTAGGAAAGGAGCAAAGGGCAAAACGGCTGTCTACCTCACAGGCCTCTTGCTACTCGCCAGAGACGAAAACGGCGTCCGCGAGCTTCGGTCCATGCTCGGTAAAAAGAGCGACGACCGCACATGGTATCGGATCGCTAAGGACCTACGGCAGATAGCGGCCGACTTAGAGAAAACACAACCTCGGGAATGGTACGAACAGGTAAAAACGGCTCTCTCGACTTATCAACTCGTGCAGGTTGCATGTAAATAATAGTAAAGTATGATAAATAGACACAATATGGCAAAAGACACGAAGGAGTATTACACGGCAAAAGAGCTAGCTGAAAAGCTGTCGCTCAACGTGATGACGATTTATCGCTACATCGACGCGGGCACGCTCAAGGCCTTCAAAATCGGCAAGGAGTTCCGCATCGAGCGTGCCGAGTTCGAGCGATTTATGAACAAAGCTAAAACCAAATAACCCTATGGCGACTCTTCAATTCAAAGGCAAGGCGGCAGTATGGAACCATCATCTCTCGGTCCCGTATCACACGCTTGAAAAGGACGCGAAGAAGTCGCTCAAGGGCACGAACGACGGCGAGAATATCATCATTGAAGGCGATAACCTCCTCGCGCTCAAAGCTCTTCTGCCACAGTACCAAGGGAAAGTGAAGTGCATCTATATCGACCCGCCCTACAACACAGGCAACGAGAGCTGGGTATACAGCGACAATGTAAGCAGTCCGATGATAAAAGAGTGGCTCGGCAAAATCGTCGGGAAAGAAGGCGAAGACCTTACACGGCACGACAAATGGCTTTGCATGATGACTCCTCGACTCAAGCTTCTTCGCGAGCTACTCGCCGAAGACGGGGTTATATTTATTTCTATTGATGATAACGAGGTCCATCATCTACGATGTTTGATGAACGAGATTTTCGTAGGCCAAGAAAATGTAGAGGGGATGATTTGGAAGAAGGTCGAACCCGATTCAGGTAAACTAAAAGTAACTCATAGATTTAGGACAGAACACGAATATGTCCTAGTGGGATATAAAAATAAAGAATCAACACGTTTTTCAAAGTATTTATCAGAAAGAAATTACAAGAATCAATATACAAATCCAGACAACGATCCGAGAGGTCCCTATAAACAAGGTATCGTTTCTACAACTGAAGAAAAGTCAAAAGTAGACGGAAAAAATTATTACGCCGTCAAGACTCCTTCTGGCAAAGTCTATAAGAGACAATGGAGAGTAGGCGAAGACGAACTAAAAGGGTTGATGGCTGATAATAGAATATATTTCGGGAAAAATGGAGACGCTGTCCCTTCGATAAAAGTATTCATAAATGAGCTGGGAGAAACCACACCGATGTCTGTATTGGAAGGATTTGGGACAGCCAAGAGCGCGGGTATAGAACTCGAAGAATTATTTGGAGGGCTGAAACCTTTTGATTATCCAAAGCCAGTAAATCTCATAAAAAATCTTATTCAAATATCTACCGACAAAAACGACTTAGTCATTGATTCTTTTGCGGGTTCGGGCACTACTGGTCATGCGGTCATGGAACTCAATCAAGAAGACAAAGATGATTTGAAAGAAAAGCTAAGTAAAGAAGAAATTACCAAGACAGAATACGGGCAACAAATCACACAAGTCGGTAACCGAAAGTTTATCCTCGTGCAAATGCCCGAAGAAGTGAAAAAAGACACTCCCGCATATAAGGCAGGTTTCAAATGGGTCCACGAGATAACCATCGAACGAGTCAAAAGAGTCATTGCGAAACTCAAATCAAAGATTGGCTTCACATACTACACGCTCGGTCCCGCGATAGATGCCGAGAATCTGCTCACTGGTAAATTGCCGAGCTATAAGGAGTTCGCGAAGTACGTCTACTATCTCGCTACGGGCAAGAATCATCCCGACGATGGCAAGATAAACGAGAAGAGCTACTTCGTCGGCAAGGCAGACAGCGAATCGGTATACCTGCTCTACAAGCCGAATGTCGAGGAATTGAAGAAGCTCGCTATCACGCTCGACTGGGCACAAGAGATACAGAAGAAAGATAAGGGTCGCAAAGTCGTCTACGCGCCCGCGTGCTACCTCGACGAGGAGACGCTCGACCAGTACGGCATCAAGTTCGTCAGTGTGCCCTATAACCTCTTCGAGAGGACTGCATAGCCATGCTCAAGGACTATCAAACGCGCGTTCTCGGAGACATCAAGGAGTTCTTCGAGCATTTGGATGCGTCAAAAAACGGTAGTGCCGCCGACTCTGTCTCGGTTGCTTATGGTACGCATCCGAAGTATCGGCAATATCCCGACAGGCCCATTACAGGTACAGGGAAGCTCTACCCGCGCGTCTGCATCAAGATGCCGACAGGCGGCGGTAAAACACTTGTCGCAGTAGAGACGATACGCGCCTATCAGAACCTACTCGCGAAGAAGAAAACAGGCCTCGTCGTCTGGATAACGCACCGCGAGACAATCTACCGCCAAACGATAGAGAACCTTCAGAATAAGAGTCATCCCTATCGTCAGCTTCTCGACCAAGCGAGCGGCAATCGAACGCTCATCATAGAGAAAGGACAATCGCTTCGACGACAGGATGTCGAAGAGAATCTCGTCGTGCTTATGCTTATGATTCAATCGGCCACACGCGACTCGAACAAGATGTTCGAGGATAGCGGCTATACCGACTTCTTTCCGCCCGAGGGACGCTATGACCTGCACAAAGAGCTTCTCGGACTCATACCGAATCTCGACTGTACCGAGACGAGCTTGTTTGACCAGATGCAAATAAAGACGAGTTTGGGCAACACAATACGCACGCTCAATCCGCTCATCGTCGTCGACGAGTTTCATACTATGTTTACCGATAACGCCATTGCGACACTCAACGGACTCAACCCGTCTATCATCATCGGGCTATCGGCAACGCCGAAGCGTGGCATGAACATCGTGTCGACCGTCAGCGGCCGCGACCTCAAAGCCGAAGACATGATAAAGCTCGACATGCACATCATTCCACCCGCACAGAATGGCGATTGGCGCGTCATGCTCGCAGAAATAAAACAAAAGCGCGATGCTCTTGAAAAAGAAGCTCGCAAGCTCGAACTCAATGAGGGCGTCTATATACGACCCATTGCGCTCATACAGGTCGAGCGCACGGGCAAGGACCAGCGCGGGCATGGATTCGTCCACAGCGAAGATGTGCGCGAACTCCTTGTCGCGTCTGGGGTCCCCGCGTATCAGATCGCTGTAAAATCAAGCTCGCTCGATGAGATAAAAGCTCAAAAACTCCTTTCAAAAGAAAGCGAGACTCGCTACATCATAACGAAAGAAGCACTGAAGGAAGGATGGGACTGTTCCTTCGCTTATATCCTCGGCGTCATACCAAACGCGCGAAATAGCTCTTCAATGACACAACTTGTCGGGCGCGTTCTACGACAACCGTACGCCAAGAAGACAGGCATCGCGGACCTCGACGAGAGCTATGTAGTCTTCGCGAGCGGACACACGCAAGAAGTTCTCGATCATGTGCGAAAGGGATTTGACGACGAAGGACTCGGCGATGTTTCGGCTGGTATAGAAGTTCGCGACCATTCAGGCAAGGTCGTAAGCGGGTCGAAAGTCGTCGGCATCAAAAAGAATATATCGAGCAAATATCCCGAGTCGCTCTATCTGCCTGTATGGCTCACACGAGAGAAAGAGGCCATGCGCCGATTCTCGTATGACATCGACATCAGACCTCGCATTGATTGGAACGTTATAGACCTCGATGCTTGGCTCAAAGAGTTTATCCCGACAATTGGAAAGACACGGCTCACGCAAGTCGAGATTATCGTCGACCTCGAAGGCAAGACGCAGACGCGCGAGACAGCACTCGGCAAGTCTGCCGTCTTCGATACGCTCTACCTCACGCGCCGCATCACCGATACTATCGAGAACGCCTTTATCTCGCATGACATCGCCGAACGCGCGTTTACAAAACTCGCAAAGGCCGCCGATCAAGACACGCTGGACCGCGACGCGGGCTATATCGCACGAGAGATAGAACGGCATCTTCAAGCGCACAAGAAGAGCCAAGAGAAAGCGATATTCGAGTCGCTACTCAAGGCAGACAAGCTGGAACTCGCTGTCTCGGATGATTCAAAGATTGGATTTCAAATGCCAGACACAGACACAATCGAGAGCAACATACGCTCTTCGTATAGCTTGACCCTTTATGAAGATGTCGACCCGAGTTCGCTCAATACGCTTGAAAGCAACGTCGCGCGGATAGTCGAGCAAAGCCCGAATGTACTCTGGTGGGCACGCAATAAGATTGGACGCGACTGGTATGCGGTACAAGGATGGCAAAAAGGGAAAGTTCGCCCCGACTTCATCATCGCTCGCAAGAATGAAGAGGATGAGCTTGAGTTCGTCTATGTCGTCGAGAGTAAGGGCGAACAGCTCGCGGGCAATGCCGATACCGAATACAAAGATGCTCTCTTCAATAAGCTGAACGCAATGCAGGGCAATCTAAAGCAGGTCCGCGAACGGCTCACGACACTGAAGCTCAACGACAGATTCGACTTCGAGCTGATACAGCAAGGGGAAGAAGAGCGGCGTTTACGCACTAAACTATAAGCCATGAAAGCCATCATTTTAGCCCGTGTATCGACCGAAGAGCAGAAGGATGCTGGCAACTCGCTACCAGCCCAAATCGAGCGTTTGAAGGCCTATTGCGCCCGTAAGGGGCTCGATGTCGAGAAGGTCTTTAGCTTCGATGAGAGCGCGTATAAGACGAAGCGCGATGTGTTTGACGAGATTATTGTCTATATCCAAAACAGCAAGATAAAGCTCGCCGTCTGCTTCGATAAGGTCGACCGCCTCTCGCGCAACATATTCGACAAACGCGTCTCGCTTCTCTACGAGATGGCCGTCAATGACGAGATTGAGCTTCACTTCGCATCAGAAGGACAAGTTATCGGCCCCTCTATGTCGGCCGTTGAGAAGTTCCAGTTCGGTATGAGCTTGGGGCTCGCGAAATACTACTCGGATGCTATCAGCGACAATGTGAAGCGGGCATTTGAGCAAAAAAGGCGCAATGGGGACTGGACTGGCAAGCCACGCATCGGCTATATCAATGCTCTTGATGAGAACGGTAAGAAAACCATCGCACTCGACCATGAGCGAGCGCATCTCGTCGAGCGACTCTTTCTGCTCTACGCATCGGGCAACTACTCGATCACTACTGTGCATGAAGAAATGACAAAACTTGGACTTCGTAGCTTGGATGGCAATGTTCTCGCGCGGAGCAGTATGGAGCTGATTCTCAAAGACCCTTTCTATCACGGCACGGCTCGCTCGAAGAAACACGGGACCTATCAACACCGCTATCCGCGCATTATCCAGCAGGAGCTTTTTGATAGATGCCGAGCCGTCTTTTACAGCCGACGCAAAGCAACCTCGAAGCCCTTGTCCGATGACTTCATCTTCAAAGGCCTTCTGCACTGTAAAAATTGCGGATGCCAAATGACGCCCGAGAAGAAGGTCAAGAAGAGCGGGGCCGTTTATTACTACTACTCATGCACGAACGCGAAGCGCATCTGTAAACGCGCCTATGTGCCCGCGAGCGAGCTTCTCAAGCCCATACTCGATGTATTCGACGACTTGGCCAAGATGCCCAAGGATGTCGAGAAACGCCTCACAGACGAGCTTCGGATCAATAACGAGAGCGAAGTCGAGTACCACAAAAAAGAGATTGCTCGCATCCATGCCGAGTACGTCAGGTTGCAGACGCGCATCGACTCATACATGGACCTGCTCGCCGACAAGAGTATTACTAAGGATGACTATGACAAAAAACTGCAAGAGCTGAAAGACAAGCAGTATCGTTTGAACATCGAACTTGAAGAGCACACGAAAGCAGACCATGACTATAAACTCACGATTTCTCGCGTCTTTTCTCTCGCTCGCCGTATATGCAGTATCTTCAAGAGTTCTGAACCGCACGAAAAACGCGCACTTTTGAACTTCATACTTCAGAACCCGACAGTAGATGGCAAAAAGATAGAGTTTACGCTACGAAAACCCTTCGATTCGGTCCACGAACTAGCTGTCTGTCCTACTGGGCTCCGGGAGCAAGATTCGAACTTGCAACCAACGCCTTAACAGGGCGCTGCTCTACCGTTGAGCTATCCCGGAATCTATTAGCCCCAAAATGGAGCGTGCATGTATTCTAACCGAAAAATCATATGTCGCAATGCTATACTACAAACCATGCTTACACTTTATGTAAAAACAGGTTGTCCGTATTGCATCAAGGTGCTCGATACCGTTGAAGATTTGGGAATATCGGTTGAAGAAAAAAACATTGCTGACGATGCTGTGGCGGCAGAGCTCGTAGCGCGGGGAGGGAAGCGGCAGGTGCCGTATCTCGTAGACGATGAGAACGACGTCGAGATGTATGAGTCGGCGGATATCGCGGCGTATCTGCGTGAGCGATACCCGAAGGAGTAATGTATATAAAAGTATTCGTAACACCAGACGCGAAGCGTGAGAGGGTAGAAGAGAAGGGTGAGACGCTCGCGATAGCCGTGCGAGAACCTGCGAGCGGTAATCTAGCGAATACGCGTGTGCGCGAGATTATCGCAGAGAGATTTAAGGCACCGTTTGGTAAGGTGCGTATCCTGACAGGGCATCGTTCTCGCGTTAAAATGATAAGTATTAATAGCCCCGACGCTTAGTCGGGGCCCCGACTAAGCGTCGGGGCTGACCTTCCTCATATGAACATCACCATTAGGGCGACAAAGTATCAGTTACGACCGGAGACCGAAGCCCTGATAGAGAAAAAATTAGTCGCTCCCATCCGACTGCTAGGCGAGGAGGGTGATCGGGCACATCTGGAGATAGAGATAGAAGAGGCGCCGGCGGAGGGGCGTTCGTCTGAACCATGTAAGCTAGTCGCGCGATTAATTCTGAACGACAAGGTCTATCACGCAGAGGCCGTGAAGCCAAACCCAGAGAGCTCGGCTGACAGAGTGCGCAGCCAGCTGGAGGCCGAGATACGCCGCGACCGCGGTCGAGCTCACACGCTCTGGAAGCGCGGCCACGCTACTGTCAAGCGGATACTCCGCTTCGGGAACTGAGGTCGCGGCTCGCCAGCAAATCAAAAAGAGGTCGCGCTCCGGGCCGCTCGGCCAAGTCCTACTACCTCTTTTTGATTTCCTGTTTCGTCGCGTACCCCATCTCGCGCTTGCCCTCTGGGATGACGCGAAGGACGCGGAATTTGCCTCCGGCAAATTCCGCGCTGGTGATTTTCATTCTCTTTCCATTCTCAAAAAAATACGTACCGATAGAGTCGGCGTATGCGCGATATTTATTCCAGTTCTCTTCTGCCGGCGCGTCTAGAGAGAGAAGCCCATCTTCTTTTCTTATCTTTCTCGCCTGCGATGCGCGCGAAGCATCTTGTACAACCGGAGTGATTTCGCCGTTCAAATATCTCGGTAGCGTTTCTGCGAGCAGGTTTGCACCCATCTCTATAAGACGAGGTCGTAGTTCCTTCGCCGTTTCATCATTCCCGATAGACGTCGCCTCCTGTGCGATTATGTCGCCCGCATCAAGCTCCTTCACCATTTTCTGGATTGTTACGCCTGTTTCATTCTCTCCGGAGAGGAGCGCAGTCTCTAGTGGGGTCGCACCGCGGTACTTAGGGAGAAGCGAGTAGTGAACATTAAGTACGCCTCTCGGGAATGTGCTGATAAGTTCTTCCGGAAATATTTTTCCGT
>CAZVYA010000003.1:0-13810 GCA_964631225.1 uncultured Candidatus Saccharibacteria bacterium | reverse complement strand
GATCAAAAAAATCTGCCAACGCTGCTTAGTGCGTGCGATATTTTCATCCGCCCTTCGCTCTCTGAAGGATTTGGCATCTCATTTATTGAAGCGATGGCGGCAGAACTGCCGGTTATAGCGACGCAGGAGGGCGGTATAGCTGATTTCTTATTTGACGCGAAGCGCAATCCGGATAAAGAAACGACAGGCTGGGCGGTGGACAAGAATTCGCCGGAGCAGATTGCCGAAGCTGTGAAAGATATACTCGCGAATCCGGAGCAGGTCGCTCATGTAAAAGCGACAGCGAAGAAGATGGTAATAGAAAAATATGATTGGAATCTTATTGCGAAGCAGATGCAAAGTGTTTTCGGACGAATTCTGATGTAACATCACTACATGGACCACTATGATTTTATTATAAAAACCGTACGCGATGCAGGAGTCTTGCTTATGCGCCTTCGGGAAGAGAAGTTTGAAACGCTGGAGAAGGGTGGAGACCCTCGCGATATAGTCACGTCGGTAGACCTGGCCGTGAATGATTTTATTATCGGCAAGATACGCGATTCATTTCCGGAGGATGCAATTTATTCTGAAGAGGGAGGAGGAACAGAGTCCGGGAAGAATTCATGGGCGATAGACCCGATTGATGGAACCTTCAACTTCTCACGATCAATTCCATACTATGCGATTTGTATCGCATGCCTCACAGACGGTGTTTCTGTTGCAGGTGCGGTATACAATCCGATTACTGACGAGCTTTTCAGTTTCAAAAAAGGCGGTGGCGCATTTCTTAACGGCAAACCGATTGCAGTCTCAAAAGTATCAAACTTGAAAGATGCGGCGGTGTTTTTTCGCGCAGGGCGGAAGCCTGAGCTCTGGGAGTGGGGAGGTGCGTCATACGCCAAATTGCTTGCTCATGCGAAGAGAACTTCAAATTACGGCGGTTCTGCACTAGACACTTGTTTCGTCGCGGCAGGTAGAATTGAGGCAAATATATATGGAAGATTAACAACGATGGATATCGCCGCCGCGATTGGCATTTTGTATGAGGCAGGTGGTCGCATCGTAAATAACAAGGGTGAATCGGTAGTACTCTCCACCGAGCCGCAAACAGTCGTTATGGCCAACAACGAAGCGATTGAGAAAGAGATTCTCGCACTTCTCTTCTAGGCGATTGCAAACTCTCGCTGGCGGATCTTCTCTTCTTCAGAGCGGAGCGAATCACGTGTAGCGACATACCGCTCGGTCACTTCTTTTGAGATAGGTCGGTCCTCAAGAATCGCAGTAAGTGCTTCGTGCCAATATTCTATGCGCGCGAGTGTAAGGGCGTGCAGGTCTCCCGCGGTCTTCGCGAGTGAGCGAGCGTAGTAGTCGAGCAAAAAGGCGATTTTATAGGCTCTCATAAGGCGCAGTGACAGATATTCGTCTTCACCGCGACTATCCAGCACATACTTGCAGAGAAGCCGTTCCAATTCAGGACTATGGATAAGCATGTAGTTCAAGAAACGCGCCCAACCCTCATACTTATTGCCGAAGTGGACTGTTGCGTAGTTCGGTACGCAGTCAAGCATGAAGAGGGAATGCTCAGTAATCCTGAAGTTGTGCGGGACGAAGTCGGTGTGAGTAAGGAAGTTTCCATACCTATCAATGGCGATACTGTTTCCCGCAATAAATTTCTCAGCTCGCTCCAAGGTAGAACGTAGTGACTCGTTTGGATGTGCGCGTAGCACAGAATCTTTCAGCCGAACGAATTCTTTCAGGTACCCTGACGACGAGATCACGGGGAAGACGTCTTTAACGGCACGCAGATGTTCGTAGGTTGTTGCATGGAACGACTCCTGCGCTTCAAACGCGGAGAGCGCAATAAAGAACTGTTCTTCAATCGTGTGCGCGACGAACACTTTTTCCTGCGAGATGAAGCGCGTGATGAGGATGATATACCCACCCTCCTCTCCGTAGTAGAGCTCATCAGGAATCAGGATTTTCTTATTGGCGAACGAGAGCGATCGCATTAGGTCGCGCGAGCGCTTCTCAGCTTCTATTTCTTTCTTTCCGTCTTTGTTGCGGCTGGCTTTAATTATCACCTTCGTACCGTTTTCTATTTCTGTACCGGCGAGCACTAGCTTACCGCCGGACATTAGGTAACGCTCACCACTTATATAGGGTTGTAGTGTATCAAGAGAGAAACCTAGAGGACCTAGGAGTGTGGAGATGTCGGGGAGTTCATTCATTGTAACGCTGACAATTTAATTCTATACTAAATTATAACTGCATGAAAACAGTACTCGTTACCGGCGCCGCTGGCTTTATCGGCTCAAATCTTACAAAAGCTCTGCTTGAAAGAGGTTATAGAGTGGTCGGCGTTGATAACTTTGACGACACATACGACGTACGTTTTAAGGGGTCCAATATTGCGCCGTTCGCCGACAATGCGAACTTCACTATTGATCGTGCGGACATCCGCGACTTACCAGCGATGGAGAAAATATTTGAAGCGGAAAGGCCGTCGTATGTCGTTCATCTAGCGGCCAAGGCCGATACGCGTAAGGCAGTAGACACCCCGCGCCTCTACACATCAGTAAATATTGACGGCACATTAAATATTCTTGAACTTTGTCGTGAGTATCCGGTAGAGAATCTCGTTATAGCGTCGTCCTCATCTGTTTACGGCAATTCGTCACACATACCTTTTACCGAAGACCAGCCAGCAGACAGACCTATTTCACCATATGGTGCGACAAAACGCTCGATGGAACATCTTGCTCACACCTACCATCATAATTTCGGAATGAATGTAACTTGCTTGCGATTCTTTAATGCAGTCGGCGAAAACAATCGTCCCGGCATGGTGCCGTATGTCTGGGCTGAGAAATTATTGAAGGGAGAAGAGGTTGAAATTTCTGGAGATGGGAGTCGCAGGCGCGATTACACCTATATTGGTGATATCGTGCGTGGGACGATTCTCGCGATGGAGAAACCGCTCGGCTTCGAGGTCATTAATCTTGGCAATCATACACCGGCATCTCTTAACGAACTTCTCGCGGTATTTGAAAAAGTTCTTGGCACTAAAGCCAAGGTAAAAAACAGACCGAGCCATGGCGCGAGCGTGGAAGTTACATACGCTGACATTAGCAAAGCGAAAAAACTGCTTGATTGGGAGCCGACAACCACGCTTGAAGATGGAATTAAAAAACTAGTGGAGTGGTTTCGTGCTAACAGATTCGCCCAGTAGGTGAACCTGCTGATTCAAAGAATCCAAATAACGTTTTGATGTGTGTGTCCCACGAGAATTTTTCATTCAACATGCGCTCTGCCCCAGTTACCAATTTGGCCCGTAGGGCCACATCGTCGAAGAGCCTAGATATGGCGGCGGCAAGGGCGGTATCGTCGCCTGGCGGGACTAATAGACCGCTTATTTCGTTGTACACGGCCTCATTTGTCCCCGGGATGTCTGTAGCGACCATGGGTATGCGCGCGGCAAAACTTGTAAGGGCAGTATGTGGCAGACCCTCATAAGTTGAATTAAGCACATACACTTCTGAGCTCTTTCGCAGATGCCACGTCTCTGCGCGAGACACGCGTCCTGTGAATCTTATGCAATCGTCAACTCTGAGCTCTTTTGCTAGTTCCTTTAATTTTTCCTCTTCAGGCCCGTCGCCGGCGATTACCGCTTTCACGTCCGGATATTTTTTCTTCAAAATAGCAGTGGCGCGCACAATGCCGTCCAGCCCCTTCCACTCAACGAGGCGTGCGGTAGTAACGATTTGGTGTGGCACCTGCGTTGATTCAAAGGGTGCCCCAGCATCTTTCTCTGCCGCATTGTAATTAACAACCGCTCTATCTTTTTTTATTCCATATGTCCGTACGATAGCGTCACGTAGGTACGCGGACGGAGTTGTCACAATATTTACATTACGAAGTACGAATCCTTGCATTTTCATTCGCAACCAAGTATCAATGCCTCCATCAGGGTTCGCGAGAAATTCTTCAAGCTTCTTCTTCGTGCGGCGATGTTGGCTAGCGCGCTCCCATGCCTCATCGCCGACAAACTTGAGAACCACGGGTATTCCGCGAATCATTCCAACTAGAACTGCAGGGAGCCCTGCCGCCATCGCGTTCTGCACATAAATAACATCGGCGCCTCGCGATGCCCTAAAGAGATCAAATGTGAATTTGAGGAGTCTTAAAAGGAGCGGGCGACGCTTGCTGGCGACATGTAGTTCGATTCCTTGGATGAGTTCGGAGGTGCTCGCGTACGCAACGACGGCTATTTCATGCTTGTCTCGCAGCCGCAGAGCGAGCTCCTTGGTATATGTGGCTGGGCCACCGATTTCAGGCGGGTAGACCGGAGTGGCGAGTATGATTTTCACAGGCGATAGTGTACCATAATTCATACCATTAAAGCCTTATTTGTCTCAAACGACCCCACGATATTTGATGCGGCGAGCTCAGCTCGGGCGCGTATGCGCGCATACGCAGTAGCGATAGGGGAGCTGCATATCGTCTCTGTAGCGACAGCCGACGCAAGAGAAGAGCAGGATGGAAATCTTTTTCTACATCCGATACACAGCTGGAAGATTTTCCGTGTGCATGCGCTCGCGAAGCGAGCGCATGAGCTCATTCTGAAACACGACATTGAAGTAGTATCCGCACAGGACCCCTTTGAACACGGGCTCGCCGCGCTCCGCGCTGTAGCAGGCACGACTGCGCGGTTACATGTTCAGGTGCACACAGATTTTCTCTCTCCGTGGTTCATAAGGAGCGGCAACTGGCGCTCTCCCAGCGTGCGAATGCCTCTGTTGAATCGTCGACGCCGACAACTGGCCGACCAAGTGTTGCCGGCGGCCTCGGGCGTTCGCGTTGTCTCGGAGAGAGTGAAGGCATCACTCGTTGAGCGTTACGGTTCTCGTATTACGGAGCCGTCGGTCATCCCCGTCTCGGTCGATGCGCGCGTACCGACGCCCGTTCGCTTGCCCACACACCAGTTCACTTTCGCACTTATAGCCGTCGGACGTCTGGAGCCCGAGAAACGCATCGAGGACATTCTCGCGGCACTCAAGCTAGTCGTGAAGCAGTATCCGATGGTTGGGCTCTTCATAGTCGGCGATGGGAGCGAGCGCGGTCGGCTAGAGAGGATGGCGCGCACCCTCGATCTCGCAGATAGAGTTATATTCCTAGGGAGTCGTTCGGACGCACGGGGCTTGATGGCGAGCGCACAAGCGTTTATTCAGGCGAGCGCCTATGAGGGGTACAGCCGTACTCTGATTGAAGCGGCGCTCGCCAAGGTTCCTATTATCACCACCGACGTCGGTATTGTCGGCGAAGTATTCAGGGGCTACGAAGACGTTCTCTCCGTTCCGGTCGCCGACCCGACGGCGCTTTCCCTAAGTATCGTCGGATTCATAGAAGACACATCCGTACGAATGCAGCTCCCTCTCCATGCCGAGGCGGCGGCGCTCGCGCACCTCGCCAAGGTCGGCGACCTCCCTAGTCGTATCGCAGAAGATTTGGCGCGCACGAAAACGTAAATGAAATTACTTATCTGTACACAGACAGTCGACAACCGAGATTCCCATCTCGGATTTTTCGTGCGTTGGATAGAAGAATTTTCAAAGCATTGCGAAAAAATTACCGTGATTTGTTTGCGCGAAGGCAGTCATTCATTGCCTAACACAGTGAAAGTTTATGAGATTGGTAAAACAGCGGGAAGTATACAGAAAGCAGTCAGATTACTTTCGTTCGCATGGAAGTTACGCAAAGAGTATGACGCAGTTTTCGTGCACATGAATCCGGAGTATGCCTTAGTAGCGGGGATTCTTTGGAGACTCTTGAATAAACGCATAGCGCTTTGGTATACGCACAAGAGCGTTAATTTGAAACTAAGAATCGCAAATCTCTTTGCGCACGTCGTATTTACAGCGTCTAAAGAGAGCTTTCGGCTCAGAAGTTCTAAGGTCAGAGTCATGGGACACGGCATAGACACCGGCTTTTTCACTCCCGACACAAACGTTGTGCGTGGAAACTGGCTACTCTCCGTCGGGCGACTTATGCGTAGCAAGCGACACGACCTAGCAATTCATATTGCGGCACGAGATGGCGCGGCCCTGCGCATAGCAGGAGATGGTCCGGAGCGAGGCAGTTTGGAAGCTCTCGCTCGAGAGTTGCATGTCGCTGTGCAGTTCTTGGGCGGGTTGACACAGGCGCAACTGCGGGACGAATATCGTACCGCCGCATATTTTATACACACGAGCGAGACCGGAAGCCTAGACAAGGTAGTGCTAGAAGCGCTCTCCTGCGGACTGCCCGTCCGCACAAACGACTCGGCACTCAAGGCGTTAGAGAACGCCAGTCCTGAATATATTCGCGAACATCATTCGCTACGTCGCCTTGTTCCAGCAATATTGAGTATGATGCAAACTGTATGAATAATCACGAACCGAACCCGAAGAAATTTTACGACGAAGTAATGCCGGATAAGCTCGGTGGAAACTACGAGGACGCGCGTTGGAGGGCAACGCAACTTCAGCATGCCCAGTATGATATGACCGCTCGGACGATTCGTCGGCATGTTCTTCCTGTGCTCAAAAACTCCACCAATATCTTAGAAGTCGGTCCCGGACCCGGCACGTGGACGAGGCTTCTTCTATCCGACAATCCAAACGCTCGCTACACGCTCGTGGATATCTCCGCGACCATGCTCGCGCAAGCGAGAAGCGGTCTCGCACAAAATGCTAACGTTACTTTCGTTGAAAGCGACCTACTGCGTTTCTCGGCGAACGAAAAGTTTGACGGCTTCTTTTCTTCGCGAGCAATAGAATATATGCCAGACAAGGCGGCAGTGTCCGGTAAGATTGCCTCCCTTCTTTCTAGCGGCGCATACGGTGCCGTCATCACTAAAACGCCCAAAGACTTTTTTAACAGCCTGCGCGGCAGAAACGTGTCCGACCTGCATGGCGGACAAGTAGCACCGCGCGAACTTACAAATTTGTTACAGAAAGCCGGATTGGAAATTATCGGAGTTTACGCCGCGACGGCGACCCTGCCCGTCATCGGTTCCGCATTCATGAACCGCATTCTGTTCGGTTTGATGGGACGGTTCCGACTGTTTTATCCGCTGACTCTTCTCACCGAGTCATACTGCGTGGTATTCAAAAAGCCATGATCATAGAACTCGCAGGGATGCCTGGAGCGGGGAAAACGGCTCGTGCGAATGAATTGGCGCGCGAGCACGGGCTAAAGATTATCCAAGCACCGACACATACGGTGTCGCTCGTCACTGAAGGCCTTATGGGCGCTCTATGGCGGCCAATCGCGTCGTACAATCTTCTCGCGCTTATTTTGAAGGAATGTAATAGAGGCATTCGCCGCTCGCTTTTCGTGAACGGCTGGCTAGGCTCGTCGGCAAAATATTGGCGCGCTCGGCATGGCGGCATTATTGATCAGGGGTACGCACAGGCGCTCATCGGGGCGCTCCCGCAGTCATCCGATGCACGGAGAATCATACGCGTTCTCTCAATATTCGACCGCGATTTCGAGCTCGTCTGGTGCGACACAGATCAGCGCACCCGTGCCGAGCGCTTGTCGGAGCGCAACTATCAGCCGCGCGAAGAATTCGGCGAGTCGGAGCGGAAGCGATTTACCGAGGAAGGAGAACGTGCATATAGGCTCATCCGCGAATTGTCAGGTAAGGACAACTATCCGGAGCGGAGCGTTTCGTTCATTCGCCGTCTTGTGAAAACGGCAGGGTATCTTTTTTCTTACTTCATAAGCCGTCTCGAGTTCCCGCAAACGGAAATAACCGTTCTTATGTACCACTCGATAGATCGTTCAGGATGGAAGCTCGCAGTGACGCCGGAAATGTTCGAGCGGCAGATGAAATATCTCGCCCATAATGGATGGGCCGTATCACTAGCGGACGTTGTTGCGTATGCGAAAGGTGAGAAAGAACTTCCCGCACATGCCGTCGCAGTTACGTTTGACGACGGGTATCAACACGTGCTAACCGTGGCGCTCCCGATACTCGAGCGATACCGTATTCCTGCAACAGTGTTTCTGCCGAGCGATATGTCCGCGCGGACGAGTCCGGACGACAGGCCGCGTCTTACAGAAGAAGAACTGCGCACACTCGCGCGGTCGCCGCTTATCACTATCGGCTCGCATGCCGAGACGCACAAAAAGTTTACCGAGCTAGCGCCCGAAGAAATGAAGAAGGAGTCCGTAAACTCCGCTGAGAAACTCGCCGGCATTCTGGGGAAGCGGCCGTCCCTTTTTGCCTATCCATTCGGTTCGCGCTCAACAGTCGCAGAAACTGCAGTTAAAGACGCCGGCTACGAAGCGGCGTTCGGCATTAGCGAGGGAACTGTCCGTCCCGGCGACAACCTTTTTGGTCTCAAGCGCGTACAAGTAGACAGCACGATGAGTTTTATACTCTTCCGCCTACGCTTGACCTCCGCAGTGGATTGGAATCGTCGTATAGTTGACCTGCTCCGACGCGCTTGACCTAGTCGGAGGATGAACCCATAATCAACTTGTGGCTTACCTCTACTTGGTTCTCGCTTTCTCGCTGAACTCCGTCGCCAACATTCTGCTTAAGCTTGGCGCGATTCGCGGGCTCTCGCTCTCCGGCGGGCCGCTCGCCATTATAGAAGCGAACTGGCAGTCCCTCCTCGGGCTCTCCATCTTTGCGCTGAATATCATCTTTTATTTCCTCGCCCTGCGCGCACTGCCTCTATCGGTCGCCTATCCGGTCATGGTCGTGATGGGCTTTCTTATCGTGAACAGCTACGCCCTGTTCGCGCTCAACGAGCCTATTACGGCAGGGCAGTATGTCGGGTACATACTTATCGTCATTGGGCTTACGCTTGTTGTCGCGAGGGTTTAAATACATGGCCACGTTAAAACGGATATTCGGTTTCGTGCAGCGCCTTTTGCATGGAGAAGATGTGGTAATTGTGCGACAGACGAAAGAACAGTGGGAACGACAGTTTGTCGCTGGAGAATGGGACCGGCTTCAGACCGGTCAGCTTAATACGGCCAAACTCGCGAGTCTCATTTCCGACTACGCGCATGCACGAGGCGGGAGCATCCGCGTTCTTGATGTCGGATGCGGGAACGGCGGGCTTGCAAAACTTATCGCCTCGGAGCCGAATATCGATTACACAGGCATCGATATTTCAGAAACGGCTCTCGCGGCGGCCCGTGTTGTCGCGCCGGACTCCAGTTTCGTCATCGCAAATGCGGAGCAGCCGCCGTCAGATATCGGTACATTCGACGCATTTGTTTTTAATGAAACGCTTTACTATATGAATCCTGACCGCGTGCTCCCGCGTTATAATGCGTATGCAAAACCAGACGCTCGCATCTTCATATCCGTACTCCATTTTTGGCGTACGCCGTTCATATTTCACCGCATACGGCGCTATCTGCGCATCGATAAGCGATTTAGCGTTGCAGACCGCTCGCACAAGTGGGATATAGCAGCCGGACATTTCATATGAAAATACCCGCCACTATCGGCATGCTTACATACAACAGCGAGAAGAACCTCGCGCGGGCGATCGCGAGTGTCGCTGACTTCGCCGAGATAATCGTCTCCGACGGTGGCTCTACCGACTCGACGCTTTCTATTGCGCGCGCCCATGGCGCGCGCGTCATTCCGCAATCAAATTCGGGGCATCCCATTACAAATTTCGCACGAGAGCGCAACTTGATTCTCGCAGACGCGACACAACCATGGTTCTTCTATCTGGACTCTGACGAAATTATGAGTCCGGAGCTCGTTGAACACATCAGAGCCGTTGCGAATGAACCGGCGCATCCGCATGGCGCGTATCGTGTGCGCTATCTGAAGACAAACGCAAATGCTTCAAAAATATATAGAACCTATAATGAGTATTACCAAATACGTCTAGTGCGCACAGACATCGGCGCGCATTTTGAACGGCCGGTGCATGAACGGATAGTGGTGCCTCCATCCGCCTCAGTCGGACAGACCGAGGCGCCGTGGTATGTGCCTCTTGATGCCGATGATTTGTCGTTTAGGACGGCGGCTAGAAAAATATGGAAGCGGACAGGAATGGAGGCGGAAAAGTGGAAGCCGCACAGCGCCAAGGAGGCATTCTTTGGCGTAATCGGCATACCTCTGGTGCGCATCTCGAAGTCACTTTTCAAGATGGTCGCGGTCAAGGTTCGTTACGGTAGAGACGCTATACCCGTGCGATACGAGCTGCTTCGCGTCCTATACGCGTATCTTCTCGCCATACGGAGTTTCAGACGCCTGTGGTAATTATATAGTTATGTGTGGCATCAACGGAGTAACTAAGAGAGATAGGAAACTGGTCGAACGTATGAACGCGGCGACTGCGCACCGCGGTCCGGACGGCGTCGGCGTTTACGAGGATGAGCATGTGACGTTCGGACACAACCGACTGGCGATTATCGACCTGTCGGCGCAGGGAGCACAGCCTATGAAGAGTGCGGACGGCTCTCTGGTTATCACCTACAACGGAGAGTTATACAACTACCGCGAACTGCGCCGAGAACTCTCAGGCTACCCATTCAAGAGCGAGACTGATACGGAAGTCATTCTTGCCGCATATACAAGGTGGGGGATTGAATGTCTCAAGCGTTTCAACGGCATTTTCGCATTTGCTCTCTGGGACGCGAAGAAAAACGAGCTTATACTAGCGCGCGACCCCATGGGCGTTAAGCCTCTTTATTACTGCGTCCATAACGGCGACGTGTCTTTCTCATCAGAGATTAAAGCTCTCCTCTTAACAGGAGTTGCGCGCACGCTCGACCGAGAAGCGTTCTCGCGATACATGCGTATCGCGGACGCTATCGGGCCGAATACGATGTTTAAAGAGATTAAGAAACTACCACCTGCCCATTACGCCGTCGCTAATGGCGGAGTTATTACTCTCACGCAGTATTGGACGCTGAGCGGAGTGCAAAAAGAACATCGGAGCAACGGCGCATGGCGTACGCGTATTCGAGAGACGTTAGATGCGGCGATTTCTCGACAGCTAGTTTCTGACCGTCCGGTCGGCGTTTTTCTCTCCGGCGGTATAGATTCCAGCGCTGTGCTCGCCGGTGTCGTGCGTGCAGAGGGGACGGCACGCACATACACTACGCGCTTTGAAGTAGATTCCGAATATGACGAGAGGTTTAATCACGACGCAGAACTCGCCGCACGCACCGCTGAGTTTTTCGGCGCACAACATACTGAAATAAGAGTACGCGGAGCTGACGTAATCTCGCTTTTTGAACAGTCGGTGTGGAATCTCGACGAGCCGAGCGGTAGCGCCACGGCGCTGTCGCAGCTCGCGCTCGCGCGCGCGACCTCTCGCGATGTCGCAGTGGTTCTCGGCGGCGACGGCGGCGACGAGTTGTTCGGCGGATATGAGAGGTATCGCTTAAGCCGAATCATGGACCTGTATCAGAAGCTCCCACGCGCTCTGCGGGAGAGAATGATGACGAATTCGAAATTGGCAAAGCTCAACACGCCGCAGGGCATCGCGCGTCTCTCCCTCTTCCACTTCACTAAACAGCCGGACATCGACCGCGTACTCGCCCCCGCCTTCCGTACAGACCATGCGACGTCCGTTCTAGCTGAACGTTTTTTCTCTGATTCAGATGTATCGTTCCTTGATGCGTTGATGGATGCAGACCGACAGCTACTCACCGACGGCACGTTACTTCGCACAGACAAGCTCTCTATGGCAGCCGGACTCGAGGCGCGTGTTCCTCTTCTGGACATGGAGATGGTGGAGCTAGCTGCGCGCATTCCTGCGGAACAAAAGGTGAGTCTGTTCGCTACAAAAACTCTTTTCAAAGATGCTGTGCGGGACCGCCTGCCATCGTACTTATTTAAAGAACCGAAGCGTGGATGGTCCGCGCCGGCAGGCATGTGGCTGGGGCGCGCAGAAATATATGAATATGCAAAAGAAGTGTTGAGCCCGTCGTATTACCAACCTACAGCAGAACTGTTTGATTGGGGCGGCGTAAACTCGGTTCTAGACGGGCATTACGGTCGCACAGAGTCTAGTCATACAATGCTCTGGGCGCTCCTATCGTTCCAGCTATGGGCGCGCCGTTTCGGTGTTTGCATATAAATCGGATTATTGCCAAGAATACGGATAGAATGTAGTATCCAACCATGAAAAAAGAACCCAAGAGGGTTTTTGACGTTTGCATCATCGGCGGAGCGGGACATGTCGGGCTACCCCTAGGTGTATCTTTTGCGCTCGCAGGACTGCGCACCGCACTATTTGACATCAACACAAAGTCCGTCGCGTGCATTAAAAAGGGGAAGTTTCCGTTCAAAGAGAAGGACGGAGACAGATCTCTGCGCCGTGCTCTGAAGAATAAGCTGCTTACGGCCGTTACCGGTCCCGCGTCTGTCATTTCTAAAAGCGATGTCGTTGTCCTAGTGACAGGCACGCCGGTCGACGAATATCTCAACCCGCAATTCGGCAGTCTGGAACGCGTAATTGAAAAATATGTTCCATACTTCCGCGACGGACAGACGCTCATGCTGCGCAGCACCGTATTTCCCGGAACATCCGAGCGCATTCAGAATTTTTTTAAGAAACGCGGAATAAACGTCGGAGTCGCATTTTGTCCTGAGCGTATCGTAGAGGGCAGAGCGCTTGAAGAGCTCGCATCCATGCCGCAGATTATCTCGGCCTTTGACGCCGAAACGCTAAAAAAGATGCAAAAACTATTCAGCGCAATGAGCAGGGGCGGTGTGGTAAAGGCACTGCCTGTTGAAGCGGAACTGGCAAAGCTCTTTTCAAATTCGTGGCGCTATATCAAGTTCGCCGTCGCCAATCAGTTCTATACGATGGCGACCGACCGCGGCGTTGATTATTCGCGCATCTATAAGGTCATGACCGATCGATATAAACGTAATGACGACCTTCCACGCCCAGGCTTCGCAGCCGGCCCCTGTCTGTTTAAGGACACGATGCAACTCGCCGCATTCAATCAAAACAATTTCTTCCTTGGGCATGCTGCGATGCTCGTAAACGAAGGATTGCCACGATTTCTTGTCGAGCATATCAAGCATCGCCTCTGCGATAACGACCTTCATGAAAAGACAATCGGGATTCTCGGCATGACCTTCAAGGCGGACAGCGACGACCCACGGGACAGTCTGGCGTTCAAACTCCGCAAAATCGCGCGCTTGGAGGCAAAGCAGGTATATGCGCACGATTACTATCTTAAAGACGACTCGTTCTCTACGCTGGATGCGTTACTTAGAAAATCGGATATAATTATTGTTGCGGCGCCGCATGAGCGATACGCTTCTATACCCGTGGAAAAATTAAAGAACAAGATTATAGTCGATATCTGGCAACACCTTCCCTATAGCACTGAAGCATTGGAACTATGAAAATACTATTTACGGGCTCGGCAGGATTCATAGCCGGATATACCGTTGAAGATTTGCTACAGCAAGGTCACGAAGTAGTCGGTATAGACAACTATTCGAAATACGGACCGGTTAAAAAAAGTTATTCCGACCATCCCGCCTACACGTTTATCGAGGGCGATGCCAAAGATGTCGAGCTGCTCAAAAAAATAATAGTTGACTGCGATGTGATGGTCGCCGCCGCGGCAATGATTGGTGGGATATCATACTTTCACGAGTTTGCATACGACCTTATCGCAGAGAACGAACGCATAACCGCCTCTTCATTCGACGCGGCGATATGGGCGCACAAAAACAAGAAACTCAAGAAAATAGTCGCCCTGTCTTCATCAATGGTGTTTGAGTCTACACAGCATTTCCCATCATCAGAGGGAGACCAGCTCACTTCGCCACCGC
>CAZVYA010000002.1:10423-18247 GCA_964631225.1 uncultured Candidatus Saccharibacteria bacterium | reverse complement strand
ACAAGTGCTCGGCACGCCCGATGCGCTCCTAATCGATTCCTCTACCTCCGAAAGGGGAATAGAAATGTACGCCGCGGCGAATTATCCGGATGCGCCAATGGTATTAGTGGAAGATTATTACACCGCCTCCCACGGTTTCCTACAGAGACTGAAGGAGCGGAAGTTGCCGCACCCGAAGAAAATTTGTGTGATAGATAGCGAAGCGAAGAAACTCATTGTCAAAGAATTTCCAGAACTGGAAGACAGGATTGAAATCACGGGGCAGCCGGCATTTGACCGTTTCGCCACGGAAGATACGGAGGGCATAAAAACTGAAGTGAGGAAAGAATTGGGTCTGGCACCGGATGAAAAACTCGTTGCATTTATGGGAGCGCAAGGCGAGTTGGCATTGCTCGAGAAACTGGCGGGGGAACTGAAAAAAGTGAAGACAAAATTCAGATTCGCATTCGGCGTTCATCCTCGTTACAACACGGAGGTGCTGCAACAGCGCTACAAAGAAATCTTTAGAAATGCAGGCATAGAATATATTGATACTGAACGAGCAGGAGTCAACAACATCGGTGCGGTTTCTGATGTAGTAGTCATAGTTGTCTCGGCCGAAGGACTGCACGCTATCTGTCGCCGCAAGCCGACGATCCATATTATCGACCCCAAGTTTGTTAAGGCACAGAGGGACTTGAACCCGCCACCGCCGGTTAAATTGGGTGCGAGCATGGGACTCGATGATATGAACGGCTTTGCTACTACAATAGACCATCTTCTTGATCCAGAAAGTGTTGAAAATATTGAATTGAGAAAACACATGGAAGAGAACTATCCGGTAGACGGCAAAAACTCCGAGCGCGTGGTGAACATTTTAAAGGCAGAAATTGCGGAGAATTAGTTTTTCATACTTGGCACAGCTGAAACTTCCAACAGCTTGTGTGCGTTCTAATACGTAGAATAAATTGCTCATTTTGTGCGAGTGTGTTTTACTAGCCCGCAGATGCATGGCCTGATAAGAGGCCAATTCAAAATCTCACATAAGGAAAACAGGTCATGACAACGGTCACCATCGGCAACAAAAAAGTCGGAAAGGGGCAACCCTGTTTCATCGTTGCAGAAATCGGCATCAACCATAACGGCAGTCTCGACGTCGCCAAGAAGCTTATCGACGTCGCCGTAGGGGCCGGTTGCGACGCGGTGAAGTTCCAGAAGCGGGACGTCGAAACGGTGTATACGCCCGAAGAACTTCGAGCCCCGCGTAAGATGGACCCGAGCTTCATCGAGCACGCGCGCGAGCGCTCCAAGATAGACGGACGGCGCTACCAAGTGCTTCCGAGCGAGTCGATGTCGCGACTCTTCATTGACGACGGCGACACGACAAACGGCGACCTGAAGCACGCGCTCGAGTTCGGACTGCGGGAGTTCAATCACGTCGAGATGTACTGCAGAGAGAAGGGCATTCTGTGGTTCGGCTCCGCGTGGGACGGACACAGTGCTCACTTCTTGAACGGCTTCGACGTTCCGTGCCACAAGGTCGCTTCCGCGTGCCTCACGCACGCTGACCTGCTCCGACGCATCCGCTCCAACCGAAAACCGGTGATTATTTCAACCGGCGGGAGCACGCTCGAACAAGTGAAGAGGGCGGTTGAGGTGCTCGGCACCGACGATCTCGTCGTCCTGCATTGTATCGCCAACTACCCGTGCGCCGACGAGGAGATTAACCTCGCGACCATCGACACGTTGCGCGAGACATTTCCGGATGTGCCGATCGGATACAGCGGGCACGAGCAGGGAATTCTTCCCTCGCTTCTCGCAGTGTCCATGGGAGCGTGCGTTGTGGAGCGCCATATCACGCTCGACCGCGCGATGCCGGGCTCTGACCAGAAGGCATCTCTCGACCCGTCTCAGCTGATTGAGCTCGTGAGCTCCATACGGGCGCTCGAGGCCGGCAGGGTCGCCATCGGTGAGCTCGTGTCGCCGGAGACGGCGGCTGTGCTCCGCGGAGACGGTGTGAAGCGTGTCCTCCCGTCGGAGGTTCCAGTGATGGCGAAGCTTCGCCGCGTGAAGGATTTCTGAGCGTTTTGTGCGAAGCGTCGGGCGCAGGTTATGGGAACCTGCGCCCTTTCTTTTGTGTTATAACGTGAGTTATACGGCTTCATGAATGCGCCAACAAATTCCACTTTCCAAAACCTCGCGATACTCTGGCACACGTTCAGGAATTATCGCCTGCAGATTATCATTCTTGTCGTGCTCAGTATCGTGAGCGCGACCCTAGACGGCATCGGCATCAACGCCGTCATTCCGCTCATTTCTTTTTATACCAACGCGGGCAGCGGGCCGACGGATTTTATATCTGGGGCGATACAGGGACTTTTCTCGTTCTTCCATGTGCCGTTTAGTTTCCGTTACCTGCTCGCCTTTATTCTGGGGCTCTTCATGTTGCGCGCGGTGATGATAACTCTCTCGGGCTACATCCGCGGGCGCATCGGGGCCGACTTCATGGGTAAGGAGAGCGAAGGGATGTTGAAGCGCATGTTGCACGCGTCTTGGGCGTTTCTGCTTAAGCAGAAGATAGGGACTCTTCAGGCAACGCTCGTTCGCGATATCCAACGAACTGAAAATTTATTGAGCGTGTTCGGTCAGATTATCCAGTCATTCAGCGGCCTTTTAATTTATCTGTTAGTCGCCCTCAACATCTCGCCAATCATGACAGTGAGCACCCTTTTCGTGGGAATCGTACTTTTGTTCGCGATACGGCCTCTTATGGTTCGCATACAGTCCATAGGGAATGTCCTTATCGCGACCGAGAAAAGCTACCTGCATTTTCTTGGCGAGCACATCATCGGCATGAAGGCGGTTAAGGCCGCCGGCGCCGAGGAGCGCGCCATCTCTAGCGGCGGAGCGCTGGTCCGCCTGCTCCGAACACTCTCTATCCGCATGTCCCTCATCCGCTCATTAAGCGGTAGCCTATTCCAACCGTTCAGTCTAATCTTCGTCATCATACTTTTCGCCATTACGTATCGTCTGCCTGACTTCAGCATGATATCCTTCGCCGCCGCGCTGTACCTGATACAAAAAATCTTCACCTATCTTGAATCAGGTCAGGGCGCTTTGAACGGGATACGTGAATCTATACCGTACGCACAGAATGTGGACGCATTTAAGAGACTGCTTGACGAGCATAGAGAACAAGATGCTCCGAACGCGTCGCCGTTCGCCTTTGAACAGACGATAGAATTTAAAAACGTTTCTTTCTCGTATGTAGATGGTAAGAAGATTCTCTCCGACACCAGCTTTTTAATTGCCAAAGGAGAAACGGTCGGGCTCATCGGCCCTTCCGGAGCGGGGAAGACCTCCGTCGCCGACCTGCTTCTGCGCCTGTTCAGCCCCAACGAAGGTGGCGTCCTTATCGATGGGGGGCCGATAACCTCCATTTCATCCGAGTCGTGGCGCAACAATATCGGCTATGTCGCGCAGGACGTTTTCCTTCTCAACGCCAGCATAGAGGACAACATACGTTTCTATCGGACCGAATTGTCAGCAGAGGACGTTATAGATGCGGCTAAACAAGCTAATATCTACGACTTTATCAACGGCCTCCCCGAAGGTTTTAAGACGATAACCGGCGACCGCGGAGTTATGCTCTCCGGCGGACAGCGCCAGCGCATAGCGCTCGCCCGCGCGCTCGCAGGCAATCCATCGCTCCTTATCCTAGACGAGGCGACGAGCGCGCTCGACCACGAATCGGAGAAGCTTATCCACGAGTCTATACGCTCTCTCCACGGCAAGATAACCGTGCTTATCATCGCGCATCGGCCCTCCACCGTCGCCGAAGCAGACGCGATTTTAGTTCTCCATCACGGGAGCATAATTGAACGCGGTTCTCCGCGGGAGCTCTTGCAGAACCCAGACTCGTACTTCTCTAAGATGCAGCGCGCGTGACAAGCTAAGATTGTTCAGTGGCGAATACGAATTTTTGATAGATGAAGTAACTGGTGACGGCTATTATAGCTCCGGCGAGGAGCTGTGCGATGAGGTACAAGATGTTGAACCAGTCTACGAAGACGTAAACGAGAAATGTGTTTATCAGAAGATTGCCGAGTGTGATAACCAGATATGTGGCGAACTGGAAATGCACGCGAGAGGTGTCCTGATTGTTGAATGTCCAGAATTTATGGAGAGTGAAGCTGGCGACGATTCCGGCACTGAACGCGAGCGCAGAGGCGATTAGATACTGCACAGACAGAACATGCACAAGTATGAAAAATATACACAGATTCGTAAGGGCCGCCGTTCCGCCGGAGATTATGTATCGCACGGATTTATGCAAAGGCATATCGGTTTATACTACCGCACCTGTTGTGCTATAGTAGCCGACATCATGCATGGTGGCGGTACGGCTAAGGAGGTTGCGCGATGGATAGCACTCGGTGCGCTATTTCTGCTTCCGCTCACTCCGCTTATTGTCATCGATTCTTTTTTCTTTCCGTTTATCACAGGCAAGGCGTTCTATCTGCGCATTCTTATTGAAATCGCCGTCGCCGGCTGGGTTGTGCTCGCGTTATTGGATAAAGAATACCGCCCGCGTTTCTCTTGGGTCGGAGCCTCGGTCGTCGGTTTCGTCGCGTGGATGTTCGTCGCCGACGCATTCGCGCCGAACGCCCTGAAGGCGTTCTGGAGTAACTTCGAGCGCATGGAGGGATGGGTGCTACTCGTTCACCTCCTAGGATTCTTCTTCGCCTCTAGCGCCGTTCTGCGTGTAGAGAGGGCATGGCGCGCGTGGTTTCTTACCTCTCTCGGTGTTGCGGTCGTCATATCCGGATACGCGTTTCTCCAGCTCTCCGGTGCACTACAGATTCATCAGGGCTCTATACGCATCGATGCGTCGCTCGGGAATTCCGCTTATCTGGCGGTATATCTTCTCTTCAGCGTATTCATCGCGCTCTGGCTCGCGCTGACCGAGAAATATTCGTGGCTGAAATGGTCTCTCATCGCTCTCGCACTTGTGGAGGCAATGCTGATTTTCTTCACCGAGACGCGCGGTACTATTATCGGGCTCGTACTCGCGCTAGCGCTTGTTGCCGGACTTATGGCGGTAACGGCCGGTGGCCGAGCGCGGCGCGTGGCCGCTCTTGCATGTGCAGTTATTATTCTCATTGTCGGCAGTTTCTATCTCGCGCGCGACTCGGAGTTCGTCCGTAACAATCACGTGCTGGAACGTGTAGCCTCTATCTCTCTCGCTGACGGAGCGACGCGCTTCACAATCTGGAGCATGGCGTTTCAAGGCGTCTCGGAGCGTCCGCTCACCGGCTATGGCCAAGAGGGTTTCAACTACATTTTCAATAAATATTACGACCCGTCACTCTATCGTCAGGAGCCGTGGTTCGACCGCGCACACAACGCATTCATCGATTGGCTAACCGCAGGCGGCCTTCCCGCGTTTCTACTCTATCTGTCTCTCTTCGGCTCCGCGCTGTGGCTACTCTGGAGAAGCTCGGAACTCTCGCGTCCGGAACGTATCGCACTTACCGCAGTTCTTGTCGGCTATGCGGTCCACAACATCTTCGTCTTTGACAATCTATACTCGTACATATATTTCTTCGCGATACTCGCGCTCATAGACTCGCAGGTCGCTCGGCCGATTGAGAAGTTCGAAAAGGCACCTGAGATTCCCGCCGAAGACGGTATGACCTATGCGCTCCCGATATCAGCCGTCGTTGCATTCGCTCTTATTTGGTATGTGAACATTTCGGGTATGCAGGCTGCGACTAGACTGATTACGGCGATATCGCCGTCGAGCAAGGGCGTCGAGGGGAATATCGCGGTTTTTGAAGACATTGTGGCACGCAACTACTTTGCCGCACAGGAGATTCGCGAGCAACTTGTTTCTTTTGCCAGCTCCATCTCCCAGAGTTCTCAGGTTTCTGATGCGAATAAACAAAAAGCTGCGTCACTCGCGATACGTGAGATGCAGAAACAGGTATCCGCGTATCCGCTCGATGCGCGCGAGAGGCTCCAGCTCGCCTACGCGTACCGCACGATAGGGGACGCATCAGCCGCGTTGGAACAATTTAAGGCAGCTTCAACTCTCTCACCTAAGAAGGAGCAGATTTTGATTGAGACCGGAGCGGCAGAGTGGGATGTCGGCGACGCTAAGGCGGCACAGAAATACTTTAATGCCGCATACGAGCTCGGACCTCAATTCTCGGACATCGCCGTATACGCGGCTGCCGGTAACATCGCAGCTGGCGACGTTGTGGCGGGCGATAAAATCCTGTTGGCCACGTTTGGCACCACGAACGTAGACAGCAATGTCCTCGCGGTAGCGTTCTATCGCGCGAAGAATTGGCCGCGCCTCATCCATATGCTCCAGTCGCGGACACAGGCCCCTGAGTCTAGCGCTGACGCGTGGTTCTCTCTCGCGGCCGCCTACTACACTTCCGGCGATAAGGCGAGCGCAATCAAGACTGTTAACACGGCGGTAGCGAAGTTTCCGTCGGCCGCCGCCGCGGGCGCAGAGGCCATAAAACAGATACAAGCAGGGAAATGATTGTAGAAGAACACGTCCCGCTCGCGCCTCTCACGACTCTCTCGGTTGGCGGTGAGGCGCGGTTTTTTATTTCCGCACAGTCGACTGAAGAGGTGAAAGAGGCGCTCGCGTTCGCGCGCGAGCGCGCACTGAGGGTGTTCGTGCTCGGCGGAGGCTCCAACATCGTGGTGGCCGACGGCGGTTTTGACGGTTTGGTGATAGTTCTGAATATGACCAACGTTACGTTCACCGAACAAGAGGATTCCGTACTTGTGAATGCCGACGCCGGCGTCAACTGGGACAGTCTTGTTGCACAGACTGCCGCACGCGGGTATGTCGGCATAGAATGCCTTTCCGGTATTCCGGGGACCGTGGGCGGCGCCATTGTTGCAAACCTCGGTGCGTACGGCGCGCAGGCGAGCGATGCGTTCGTAAGCGCGGATGTTTTAGATTGCGAAAATGAGAGCGGCGGCGCGCTTAGTGTTTTTGAAAAAGAGAAATGTAACTTTTCATATCATGACAGCATATTCAGTCATACGAACGGACGCTACGTTGTGCTCAGAGCGCGTTTCAAGCTTCGCAGGTCCGGCACGTCACGATTTTCTTATCAAGGGAATCGTTTCGATCTGACCGCTCTCGCCACTAAGCTTGGCCACGAACCTACTCAAGAAGAAGTGCGCGCCGCAATACTGAAGATGCGTGCGGAAAAAGGAATGCTCGCCGACTCATACCGGAGCGCCGGCTCTTTCTTCCACTTGCCGTTCGTTTCTGCGGAGAAATATGCAGAAGTTTCGGACATTGTCGTAAAACTTGATGCTGAAAAGGAGAAAAGTCTGCGACCGTGGGCGTGGAAACAGCCGGACGGCTCATACAAGATTGCAAGCGGGTTCCTGTTTGAGTACACCGAATTTCAGAGGGGATACGTGCGTGAGCCTGTAGGTATTTCTCCTAAACACACACTCGCGATAATTAACCGTGGAGGTGCGCGCGCACAGGATATAGCACGGCTCGCGAGCGACATGCAGAGTGCGGTTGAAAAAATATTCGGTATTCGCCTCGAGCGTGAGGTTGAATATATCGGCGATGTTGAAAATAAGATTTTGTGAAAGTTATCCACACTTCATATTTTTTTCTTACACAAAAAGTTTTTTACGCGCGATAATGATACATAGAAACGTTTGAGCACTTACAACACTTAGTGCACAGACGGGTCGACTTATTTAATTTTAATTCGCAACCACCATGGCAAAAAAGAGAAAGGCAGCGAAGAAGACAAAGAAGCGAAAGGCCGCAAAGCGTCGTCGCTAGTT
>CAZVYA010000002.1:6115-10413 GCA_964631225.1 uncultured Candidatus Saccharibacteria bacterium | reverse complement strand
TTGCGTAAAAAAGAAAAATCCGCGGGAACGCGGATTTTTCTTTTTAGTGTTATAATACGCGGCGATGCTCGGGCTCTCCCATCTTTTCTCCAAAAATCAGTCCGCAGCCTTTCTGAAGGCTGCGGCTCCGCTCGTGACGGCGGTAAACGGGCTTTCCGAAGAGTTCAGAGGAGCGTCCGATGAGTCCTTACGTGCTCGCATCGGTGCGATACGTGAGCGGGCGCGCGAATCCGGAATCACGCCGGAAGCCGACCTACCGCAGGTGTTCGCACTCGTGCGCGAGGCCTCCCGCCGGACGTTGAAACAGCCCCACTTCGACGTACAGCTTATCGGCGGGCTCGCTCTTCTGCGCGGCAAGATTTCCGAGATGCGCACAGGTGAGGGTAAGACGCTCGTCGCCACTCTCCCAGCGACCTTCCACGCGCTCGCCGCTAAGGGTGTGCAGGTCGTTACTGTGAACGATTATCTCGCGCGTCGCGATGCCGCATGGATGGGGCAGGTATACGACTACCTCGGTCTCACGGTTGGCGTAGTAACGTCCTCGGGCGAATATATATACGACCAATCGCACGTTGCCAGAGAGGATGCGAAAGACACGGACAGCGAGCGCGATGCAGTCGGCTCGTTCAGGGTCGTTTATGATTATCTGCGGCCCGCAACTAAGAAAGAGGCGTACGCATGCGACGTTACGTACGTGACCAACAATGAACTCGGCTTTGATTACCTGCGCGACAACACCGCATACGATGCAGTACAGATCAACCAGCGCGGTTTCAACTACGCAATCATAGACGAAGTAGACTCTATTTTAATAGACGAGGCGCGCACTCCGCTTATCATCTCGGGCCCCGCCGGCGACTCCCAGAATCTCTACGAACGCTTCGCCGGCATAGTCCGCGATTTTAAAGAGGCTGAGGATTATACGATTGATGAGAAGCAGAAGGCGATACAGATTACCGAAGAAGGAATGCACAAGGCCGAGGCGGCACTCGGCCTAGAGAATCTATATACAGAGGGTGGCGTGAAATACGCTCATCATCTGGAGACAGCAGTTCGTGCACAGGCGCTTTTCAAAAGGGACAAGGAATACGTGGTGCGTGGCGACGAAATTGTCATCGTTGACGAATTCACAGGGCGTATGCAGCCGGGACGCCGATGGTCCGAAGGATTGCATCAGGCTATTGAGGCTAAAGAGGGAGTTAAGATTCAAGAAGAGACACGTACCTATGCCACGGTAACGTTCCAGAACCTTTTCCGCATGTATAAGGGGCTCGCCGGAATGACAGGAACAGCACTCTCCTCAGAAGAAGAGTTTTATACAGTCTACGGGCTCGAGGTCGTAGTCGTGCCGACCAATAAACCCTCGGCGCGTAAGGACTTCGACGACCTTATTTTCCAGACCTCTGCGGGTAAATATCGCGCCGTGGCGCGTGCCGTGAAGGAGCGTCATCTGAAGGGGCAGCCCGTGCTTGTCGGTACTGTATCCATCGAAGACAACGAGACAGTGAGTTCGTATCTCGCCGAGGCGAGCGTTCCGCACGAAGTCTTGAACGCCAAGAATCACGAGCGAGAAGGCGAGATTATCGCCGAAGCCGGCAAGGAAGGGAGAGTAACTGTGGCGACCAACCTCGCTGGACGCGGAGTGGACATCAAACTCGGCGGCGCGCTCGCGACACAGGAGATGCGCGCGTCTGTTCTGGACTTGGGCGGTCTTATGGTTGTCGGCACCGAGCGGCACGACGCGCGCCGCATCGACAACCAGCTCCGAGGTCGCTCTGGCAGACAGGGCGACCCCGGCGAGACGCGTTTTTATGTTTCTCTCGAGGATAAACTCATGCGAGTGTTCGCCTCAGAGACATTGAAGAAGGTTATGGGTCGTTTCGGCATTCCCGAGGACGAGCCGATAGAGAGCGCGATGATTACAAAGTCTCTGGAGACGGCTCAGGGGCGTATAGAAGGATTCAACTTTGACTCGCGTAAACAGGTTCTCGCATACGACGACGTTATGAACACACAGCGCCTCGCTATATATGCGAGACGCCGCTCCGCTCTCGTCGGTAGTGATGCTGAAGTCGAAGAACTTATTAAGGCACTTGTTGGAGACGGGGAGACGGCGAACACAGTATTTGAAGCGAAGAAAAGTGAATTTGGCGAAGATTTTGTCCCCCACCTGCGTCGCCTACTATTACAGGTTACTGATACATTCTGGCTAGAACATCTTGAGACTATGGACTATCTGCGTCGTTCCGTGTCGCTACGCGCTTACGGTCAGAGAGACCCGCTTATTGAGTACCGACGTGAAGGGTTAATGCGCTTCCGCCAGCTCGAAGAGAATATACGAGCGGCTGTCGCCGACGCGCTCCCGAGGCTTCAGAATATGAACGATGCGCGCGTCCGTGCCGAACAGGAGAAGATACGGGCGGCGCTCGCGCTCGCAGGGAAAGAGGAGGGCGCATCGCCCGCAACGGTTAGGAATACTGGCGGGTACGGTCGCAACGATATTGTCACAATAAAAAAAGGTGCAGAAACCCGCACGCTCAAATATAAAAAAGCCGAATCATTTCTCGCCGATGGATGGGAAATCGTTTTGTGATTCACAAGAGTAGATAAAAGCAAAACACTTTCATATATGAAAGTATTTTGCTTGTAGGTTACCTTGACTTTGATCGTCGCTACTTCGGTTCTGGGAAGAGGAGGAAGTGAAGAGGGTATCGTCTTTTAAAGCGGAACAGCATACTTTTGGCATATTTCTTTTTAAAATCACGTTTCCCGAATTCTTCCTCCATAGCCGCAATCGCCGTCTCATACCCCGGCAGTTGATCTCGTAGCCACCGATGCACACGTCCGATAGTCGGGTGGCTTGTCCCAAGCTTCATTCCGATTGACTCATACGTTTCGTTTTGCATAAGAAGGCGGGCTATTAAAATGCGTCTACCAAGCATTACCCTCTCGCTTTCGGTCAGGAGGTCGCGCAGAAAAAGCTTCATCGCAGTGCGTCCTCGCACGGTGCCTGCCGCAGTATAAAGCGCATCAAGTGTTTTGATACGCTCCTGCTCCGATAACTCGCTCATTTTTCGTTTCATATCAGATTCATTAATACTGTCATATATGAAAGTATACCAGTTTTATGGAAATGTGTGGTAGGGTGAAGTTCTATGGCATTTGTTGATGAGGCTAAGATATATGCGGAGTCGGGGAAGGGGGGCGACGGTGTCGTCCGTTGGCTGCGCACCAAGGAGACTGCGCGCGGCGGACCCTCGGGTGGCGACGGAGGACGTGGCGGCGACGTTATCCTCGTCGGCGTGCGCGATATCGCGGCGCTCGCACATTATCGGTATGAGAAAAAATTTCATGCAGAAGACGGAGAGGCCGGAAAGGGAGAATTAAAGCACGGTGCGAACGGCGAACCGGCCGTTCTGAAGGTCCCCGTAGGGACCGTGGCGCGCGTCACGGAGACCGGCGATGAATATGAAATCACAAAGGAGGACGAGCAGATTGTCCTATTCCGCGGCGGGAAGGGGGGGCTGGGCAATGCGCGCTTTAAGAGTTCTACGCATCAGAACCCTTTTGAAAAGACGGTCGGGAAGGCGGGCAAGGGCGGTGATATTGAGTTAACGCTTAAGATTATAGCGGATGCCGGATTAATCGGGTTGCCGAATGCCGGTAAATCATCTCTTCTAAATGCCCTCACGCGGGCCAAGTCGAAGGTCGGTGCTTATCCGTTTACAACGCTCGAGCCTAATCTAGGTGAGTTCTACGGCCGGATACTCGCCGATATCCCCGGTCTTATAGAAGGTGCCTCGACTGGACGAGGTCTAGGTATTAAATTTCTTAAACACGTTGAACGCACAGGAATCCTGCTACATCTCGTCTCGGCAGACCAAGATGACCCCATCGCGGCGTATAGGGAAGTGCATAAGGAGGTGGAATCGTTCGGGCACGGTCTATCAGAGAAGCGAGAAATCGTCATCCTGTCTAAAATAGACCTTATTTCACCCGCAGAGTGCGAAACAAAAGTGAAGACACTCTCTCGAGAGACCGGCGGGGAAGTATGGCAAGTGTCAGTACAGGAAGCTAAATCGATTAAGAAGTTCTCGGATATGTTGGCCAAAGCGCTAAGTTGAGGTACTCTTTTATCATGTATCGCCCGACAATCGGTCTTGAGATTCATGCCGAGCTCAAGACAAGGACCAAGATGTTCTGCGGTTCTGCGAACGACCCAGATGAGACTCGGCCGAACGTAAACGCTTGTCCTGTCTGTATGGCCCACCCCGGTACGCTACCGGTCATCAATCCTG
>CAZVYA010000002.1:0-6105 GCA_964631225.1 uncultured Candidatus Saccharibacteria bacterium | reverse complement strand
CGGGGAGCCGGCCTCGCGGCCCCAGGCGTCGGGGCCGCCATCGGCGGAGAGCTCGCAGATTTTAGTGAGTTTGACCGTAAAAGTTATTTCTACCCCGACATCCCGAAGGGTTACCAGATCAGTCAGTATGAGCACCCTCTCGTGAAGGGCGGAGAACTGGCCGGCGTCGCCATAACGCGAGTGCATCTTGAAGAAGATACCGCGCGCTCGATTCACGCTCACGGAACGTCTCTTGTCGATTTCAACAGGGCCGGCATTCCTCTTATGGAGCTCGTGACCGAGCCGGTAATACACGACGCAGAAACCGCGGGTCGCTTCGCGCGCGAGCTGCAGCTTCTTCTGCGCACGCTCGGCGCATCCGAGGCGAATCTTGAGAAAGGGGAGATGCGCGTAGAGGCGAACATTTCAGTTTCTGATACGGAAGGGGCATTTGGTACGAAGGTAGAAGTAAAGAATCTCAACTCGTTTCGTTCGGTTGAGCGCGCCATCGCTCACGAGATCAAGCGTCAGATCGAGCTCATTGAACGCGGGGAGAAAGTCGTGCAGGCGACTCGCGGGTGGGACGAGTCCAAACAGGAGACCTTCCATCAACGGTTTAAAGAGGGCAGTGCCGATTACAGATATTTTCCGGAGCCGGACCTGCCTAAAATCTTTGTTTCTGAAATCTCGGAATTCTCACACGATGCGCTTAAAGAATCTCTTCCGGAGTTGCCGTGGGAACGTCGCGAGCGATACCAAAAAGATTTGAAGATTAGAGCTTCAGATAGCGTTACAATAACCGAAAATTTTGAAAGCGCCGTCTTTTTTGAAAAAGTCATACCTGAACTAGTCGGCTCGGAACAAACTAAGATTGCGGTGAATTTTCTCGTCAGCGATCTTGCCGGTGAGCCGGGTTCTGTTTCTCCCAAATCATTCGCGAAGCTGGCGCGAATGTTTGGAGATAAGACCCTCTCTTCTCGCGGAGCAAAAGATATACTCGCGATAATGAAGACAGAAGGCGGCGATCCGGAGGACATAGCGAATGAGCGCGGACTTCTTCAGATTCATGATTCCGGTGCGCTTGGTACTATTGTTGGTACCGTGCTAGCCGTAGAAACGAAAGCGGTTGCTGAATACCGCGCAGGGAAGGTCTCAGCGCTACAGTACCTCGTCGGTAAGGCTATGAAGCAGAGTAAGGGGGCGGGTAACCCGCAGGAACTCGGTAAGCTAATTATAGAGAAGCTCGGATAGCGTTATACACAGAGCTCTTCCTTGCCAGCCGAGATACGGCTATACTGTGGGCATGGATGAGATAGTCATAGGCGAGAAAAAGTATATATCGTCAAAACAAGCTGCCAAGGCCACCGGCTATGCAAAAGATTATATAGGCCAGCTCTGTCGAGAGGGGCGTGTGCCGGCACGACTAGTCGGGCGTAGCTGGTATGTCTTGGAGTCTGCTATACAAGACCACCGTTTTGGCGATCCTAATAACGATGAGTTCGTTGAGCCTGAAAAAGTGGTCACCACCGCAGAAACAACAATACAATCAACGTGGGAGACCCCGCGATACGAATCGTCCAAAACAGAGATTTTACCGTCTGTGAATATTTTACAAAAAAAGGAGACCACCGAAGAGAACAATACAGAATCTGACGCTGCGCAGAGGCTACAGGACACTTGGCAGGCATGGTTTGACCGATTTGAACACATAGCTGAGGCGGTTGAAATTAAAAGACCAGTAGAAGAGAAAAATGAGGAGCCTGAGTCACAGCCTGAGCCGGAGCCGGAGCACAAGGAAGACACCGTGGTGCCGGTACACGCCGTATATGAGCCTGAACAGCAACTACCTCCGGAGGAGCTTCTACCGCGTCGCGTGATAACAACCGACGCCATAGACGAGGACGTTAAGCCAAAAACAAAGAAGAAGGAGTCCACATATTTTAAAAGAACAGTGATGGCGGTTCAGGTTTTTGGAGTACTGATTGCAACAATTTCAGTTATCACAGCAGTACTTGGAAGCGGGTATCTCGACTCTTATATTCTCTCGAATAGCCAAGTTCGCATTATCGCAGGAGTAGCACTCTATAATAAATAGCCTAAAATATACATTTCTCGTCTTGTTAAAAAGAGATTACTTTTCACACACCAAATAACTGTTATCCGGACAATTAGTAAGAAATTCATCTTGGATATACAACAAAAGGAAAATTTAGTGCAGAGCCGAATTATTGGTTCGCGTAATTTACTCGTGTCCTAGGGCAAAATAGAGCCATACAAGTAAAACAGTAATAAGAAGTTAATAAACAAAATAGAATCTTCGCACAATGTGTTGAGTATAATATTTTGCGAACTCTAAAGTCTATTAAGATAGCCGGTCGCTACAGAGACATCCTATATATAAAAATTATTCATCAAAGCATATTCCGTATAGCCGATATAACTAGGTATATACAATATATATGTAACATTAGAGACCGTAATTATTTATGCATATTGTTTGTATAGAAATAGCTTTTTACTTAGTAACTCTAGAAAAGTCACCGGAAAAGTATTTTCACATGTTAAATTTTGGTTTTTTATGACCATAACCCGATTCTCGCTTGAAATAAGGCTCTAATGAGCATATACAGGGCCAAAAGATCTACATTATCGCTCGGTTCTCTGGATACCGGCATTTGCCACAACCTGAGCTAATTTATTTCAGGAAAGTTACTAAGGACGCCAATGTTTTAAATAGTGAATCTTATCCCCAACTTTTCTAAAACCACCCATCAAAACGCCGGGAAAGTAAGTTATTATTTAGTTAATTCGGATATCCGTCATGGCTCTTTCACCTAATGAAAAGTTGATAACAACAAAAGAAGCAGGAGAGCGTTCTGGGTACACTTCGGATTATCTATCTCGCCTAGTACGCTCAGGAAAAATCTCCGGAAAGAAGATTGGGCACAGCTGGCTGGTCGACAAGGAATCGCTAGAGCGCTTCCTTAGCGAGCAGGGTGATCACAAGATTGATCGCGCGCGCGAGCTCGCGCACGCGCGCGCGCGTGAATATCGTGCGCATCGCTCGGTAGTGTTACGAGTCGCAAAAGTCTTGACGGATTCGCGTCCTGTCCCGAGGCAGTTTATCCGCGCGGTGAATGCTCTTCGTTCCGAGGCACTGGCACTCTCTGTCGCACTTCTGGTGGTTACCTTCGGCGCTTTTGTCGCACAGGCAGCTCCGGTTCCACAGCTTGCAGAAAAAGCGGCAACAATCATCGCAAACGTTGTCTCCGGACTGGATGCGAATTTCGGCGATATCCCATCGCGCATCACCGCGAGAATCGACGTTGTCGGAAATGAAACGCGCGCAAACTTCGCGCGCGTCGCAATTACAAATACAGATTTTTCTGCGCGCATCTCGGCAGACATTCAAAAAGATTTTGATATTTCTTTTTTGCGTCCGAAGTCTGACGTAGCTCAACCTGCTCGCCGGCTCACGTTTACTCAGGAAACTCTCTCTACCGTGTTCGCACCGGCGACTATGTCCGGCGACATTCAAAAATATTCTTACGACCTCTACGCATTTCTCTCGTCCCCATCGCGCGTCATCGACACGCTCGCCGATGTTTACGTCTCCGTCGGAGTTAATGCATACGGCGCGATACGCACGGCGTTCTCCGCGTACGACTCACTCCTGAGCGGAGTCGGAGAAAAAACTCTCGCGCTCGCCGCCGTCACACGCGACACGCTCGGTGCGGCGCCAAGCTTCGTGAACGGCGCGAATCTGGCGTTCGGTACCGCGATTGTTAACGCCACACATGCTGTCATTGGGGCCGACGTGGCGGTCTCATACGGCCTCGCTACCGCGGCTCCGTCTAGCGCGCGTGTCACAGTCGCACTTATCGGCGGTGTCGGGGATATTCTCGCCGGCGCCACCGAACGAATCGCTGTAGAAGCGCCGGCCCATCTCGCTCGCGCCCTCTACAGCGCCGGCGAGGCAGGACCGGCGCTCGCGCGCGCGATTTTTAACCTTGAATATGCTGGTGCTACACGCTTCGTCGCAGTTACAAGCTCGGTTACAGACGGCTATGCATCCGCCATCTCAGGTCTGGGCGATGTCGGATATCACGGCGCGGAAGGCGTTCGTTCGCTGGCTCTTAGCCTACCGGAGGGGGTTCGTCATCCGCGCCAACTTCAGGAGTCAGACATACGCGCAGGCATTGATGCAGTCGGTGCTCTCTTAGCCGGCGCATACAACGCTACGAGCGACAAGATAGCCGGTTCTCTGGACGCATTCGCGCGTATGCCGAAGGTCGCAATCGTGCTCTCAGCAGTGCACACCGCATCGTCTCCGGTTATAGCCGCGGCACTGCCGGCGCTCTCTGTCGGAGAGCAGGCGGCTCTCGCAACGTATAAAACAATTCACGGATTATTTAACTCGGCGACAAACGCGCTCGCGAATCTCTTTATGCCGCCTCCGACGATTGTGTATCCGACCGCGGCACCGGCGCGTCCGAAGGTCGTGACCTCACCGCCGTCTCGCACAACCAACAACAACTCATACACGACCGTCGTGCGCGGAGTCTCCGAAGATTTCGTAAATCAATCGCTCAACTCGCTCCGCACCAGTCTTCTCGCGACAATCGCAGATTCAATCAGGCCGGTCTACATGCAGACTGTGACGAACGCCGCGACGACACAGATTGTAAATAAAATAGAAGACCTCTCCAATCTCATCGTTAGGAACGGCGACTTCCGCGGAGGAGTGTTCGACAACGGCATCAGAGTGTCAGCGACTGACGGCAGGTTTACCAATCTCTACGGCGGTTCGGCTTCGCTAAGTTCTCTCACAATAAGCGGCGCGACCTCGCTCGCGTCAACAACTATCACCGGCGACCTCTCAGTATCCGGAACAATCACTCCCGGAATTATCGCGGCTACAAATTATATCTCCGCACCGTACTTCATCGCGACATCAACAACAGCCACTTCAACATTCGCCGGCTCATTCGCGATAGACACAAACGGCTTCGTCTATGCGACTTCTACAAAGAACGTCGGCATCGGCATTCTCTCGCCGGCCGCACTTCTCGCGATACAGAACAGCACCAGCACTCAACCGATATTTGTCGCGAGCAGTGCGGCCGGCACGGAAGTGTATCGCATCACAAACGCGGGCTTCGTCGGCATCGGCACAACAACTCCCGGATACGCGCTCGCGGTTGAAGGTTCGTCGTCGCTCGGCAATCAGGCGATCGCCGGATACTTCACCGCGACGACCACGACAGCCACTTCAACATTCGCCGGCTCGCTCGCTATCGGTACAACGACTCCATTCGACTACGGCCTCTTTACAGTCGGTACAACAACTCCTCTTCTCTATATAGATAGAAATTCAGGCAAAATTGGCATCGGTACCAGCACACCGACCAGCAGATTGGCCATATTTGATACAAGTACGCAGTTAAGACTGAATTATAACGCTTCTAATTATGCTGACTTTACCGTAAGTTCTGACGGAGCGCTCACTCTCGCCACTACGAACTCGGGTACCACCACAGTCACCAACGCATTTCAAGCCGCCTCGTCTCTTTACGTCTTGAACAACGGGAATGTCGGACTCGGAACGACCACACCTCTTTCCAAGCTCGTCGTCTCCGGCAATCAATCAATCGGTGCTGACTACAACATCGCAGCTCCGGTGAACGGACTCATAGTGCAGGGAAGTGTCGGCATCGGGACGACGAGTCCGGGAACCAAACTGGAGATTTCAAATGGGTTTCTGTCTCTTACCGATACCGACGTGGCTCATGGGATGACAGATTATGGCGCGAACGACGCGTATTTTAGAGCCGAGCTAGCCAGTGGAACAGCAGGTGGAGCATATCTAACAGGACTATCCGACGTTGGAACCGTACCAGGATTTCAGATATTCGGAGTAATCGGTAGTACCAATCCAACGGACTCAATCCCTGCAATTGTTTTTAACGGAGCGAAAAAGAGCGCGGTGACGGGTTCCCAAGCTCTTGGAGCACTGGAAACAGTTTTAGCGGTACGTAACGCTGATGTGGATTTAGTCACAGTATTAGGATGTGGCAACGTCGGCATCGGGACGACGAGTCCCGCTGCGAAATTGGAAATCTCTGA
>CAZVYA010000001.1:0-20732 GCA_964631225.1 uncultured Candidatus Saccharibacteria bacterium | reverse complement strand
CAGAGCAACCGCTAAGTGCGCGAGAAAGTCAGAATCAGATAGCTTGCGCATCCAGTGCTGGTTCACGGAGAAAAGCTTCACCTCGTCGAAGATGGCACTTCCCTTCTGTACGCGTGATATATCAAAAGAGTTTATGAGTTCTTCTCGCGATAGATACTCGCGATTATCGCCCGGATTCCAACCGAGGAAGGCAAGATAGTTCAGAAGAGCTTCAGGCAGAATGCCCATCTCACGATATTCGGTCAGCGCCTTAGCGCCGGTACGTTTGGAGAGCTTCTTATGGTTACTGTCCAGAATAAGCGGCAGGTGTGCGTAGAGCGGGGTCGGTAGGCCTAGTGCACGCTGTATGAGCATCTGTCGTGCCGTGTTACTTATATGGTCCCCACCGCGAATAACGTGCGTTACTCCTTCGTCAGCATCGTCTACAACGACTGCGAAATGGAACACCGGCTCGTCGAGAGATCGAGCTATTATGAAGTCACCAAGATCGGTCACGTCGGTAGTTATCTCTCCGCGTATGACGTCGGTGAATGTAACGGTGCCGCCGGGATTTTTAAATCGTATAACCTCCTCTCTCTCCTCAGGTGTTTTCGGCGTTTCTTTTGAAATATATGCCGTACCGTCCGATATCAGCTTCTCTAATAACGCACGATGTCGCGGACGATGTTCACTCTGCCTATATTGTTCATCAGCCGGCAATTGGAGCCATGCGAGTGCATCAAAAATGTTGGCTTCGTATTCGGGCTTAGAACGCGCGACGTCCGTGTCTTCAATACGGACAACGAACTTTCCGCCCTCGTGTTTGGCGAATAGGTAGGCAAATACGGCGGTGCGATAATTTCCGGCGTGCAGGAGACCGGTTGGAGAAGGGGCGAAACGGGAAATAACGGAACTCATGATTCGTGCGTAAGAGCGATCGCCAATAACTCTCTCGCGAGAATTCGCGCAGCATCTGGGTCTGTGAATCCGGAGGCTGAGCCTCCCATTTTTTTCATAAGTTCGGTGTCGACAATTATGCGTTTAGTTTCGGACGTAAGCAGGTGCGGAGTCAGGTTTTCTTCTTCGAGTACGACTGCTGCGCCTGTGCGGGCATAGCTGTACGCATTAGTGCGCTGGTCGTGACTGATAGACTCAGGAATCGGAATAAGAATCGCAGGCTTCTTCCAGAGCCCGATTTCGGCGATAGAGCCGGCGCCGGCGCGCGACACAATCAGGTCTGCGACACCGGCTGCCCTCTGTAGCGATACTTCACTTAAGAAATTAATCGGATGATATCTACTCGCATTCGGAGACTTCGCGAGCACGATCTTGGACACGCTCTCAACACTTTTGAAATTCGCCTGTCCGGTCTGGTGAATAATGTTGGCGAACGAGACGAGGTCCGGTAGTGCCGAGAGCACCGCTTCGTTAATCTTCATGGCTCCTTGCGAACCTCCTAGAATAAGAATAGTTGGAATGTCCTTCTCGAGCCCTAGATACTGTCGCGCGCCTTCAGACTCGAGGCGCGTGAGCGCCTTACGTATTGGAATGCCGGTGCGGGCGATCTTGCCGCGCACCTTCTCGGGGAAGAGCGCGGCCGCACTATCAAAAGAAATTGCAATCTTCTTCGCCCACTTGGCAGCTAAGAGATTCGCCCGACCCGGCCTAGCGTCCGACTCGTGAATAATGACTGGGATGCCTAGCAGGTGGGCGGCAAGCACCGTCGGTACACTGCCGTACCCGCCCTTACTCATCACAACGTCGGGATATAAGCGGAAGAGCGTGATAAGAGCGCGTGTCGTCCCGAGTAGAGTGACAAACGAATCGGTAACATTGAGTAGTGAGAAGTAACGACGCATCTTCCCTGCCGGCGTGGATATGTGAGTAATGCCGTTCTCAAAGAGAGCCTTCTCATCAAACGCGTTCGGCGCCAGATAATAAAGTTTCGGCTCGACGAGCTTCTCTTCGCGCACAAGGTCATGGAGCGCTTCGGCAATGGCAATAATGGGATAAAAATGTCCCCCGCTCCCCCCTCCCGTAAACGCGATGGTCATAGAAATAGTATACAGCGCCTCATTATGTTTTGCGATGGGAGGCGACGTTTAGGATGAGACCACACATGATTAGGACTGCCACGAGTGCTGTACCGCCATGCGAAACGAACGGGAGCGGGAGGCCGGTAAGCGGTATCATGCCGAGCATCGCGCCGATATTAACAAAGGCCTGTAAGATGATTATGAACGATAGACCGAGCGCGACCAGACCGCCGAAGAGGTCCCGTGAGGCCCCGGCGATTACTATCCCGCGAGCCGCGAGAGCGACAAATAGAATGACGAGAATAACCGCTCCGACAAATCCTGTTTCTTCAGAGAAGACTGCGAAGACCGAGTCGCCGTCAGGCTCCGGTAGGTAGTTGAACTTTTCCACGCTCTGACCGAACCCTCTGCCTAGGAGGCCGCCGCTCCCGACGGCGATAAGAGACTGTTGGATTTGGTAACCGCTCGTAAGCGAGTTGGCTGATGGGTCGAAAAATGTTTTTACGCGTTCTAGGACGTATGGTCGCAATAAAATAACAGTGCCAATGGCGACTACTGCAAAGAGAGTCAACAGACCGAAGTCTCGCCATGGCGCTCCGGCCGCGAAGTACATAACCATGCCTGTAACTAGTATGAGCATCGTCGTAGACGTATTCGGCTGAGCCAATAGAAGAGCGCTCGGCACGGCGAGCATACCGATGAACGGCAGAAGACCTCTCTTAAGACTGGAGAGCTGGCGTGCGTGCGGAGCGAGCCACCACGCGAGCACCAACACGAAACCAATCTTTAAAAATTCAGAAGGTTGGACGGTAGTGAAGCCGAGGTTAATCCAGCGAGTCGCTCCGTTCGCGTGAAGCCCGACACCCGGCACGAATACAAGGGCTGTAAATATTACAGTTGCGATGTAAATATATGGAGAGAGACTCCTCACCCTCTCAAGCGGGACGGCGCGTGCGAGAATGAGCGCTAAGAACCCAATACCGAATCCGAGGCCAGCTTGGAGTAAGAGATCTTTTGAGAGCGAACTGCTCTCGCGCGCCAGAAGTCCTAGCGTAGCTGAAGAGAATATGGCTAGGCCGGCGAGCACAATCGCGAGCACGAGCATGAAAAACATTCTATCGCCGGAGACGAATTTCATGATTATTTAAGAAGAGCCACGGTCATCCCAACGATAGCGCAGAGTATAGAGATAATCCAATATCTCATGACCACCTTGTAGGAGGGCCAACCGATGGCTTCAAAGTGGTGGTGTAGTGGAGCGATGCGGAACACCTTCTTACCGCGGAATTTTTTTGAAGCGACCTGAATGATATTAGAAAGGACGGTAACAACTAGCGGGAACGCGATGATGGGGAGAGCGGCGATACCATAGCCGTTTCCGGGCGTGTCGGTCATAAATGCGATAACTGCGAGCGTCATAGTGAGCCCCATCGTGCCGGTCTCCGTCATCCAGAAACGCGCCGGCGGAATGTTAAACCAGAGAAATGCCAGTATCGCTCCGGTAAGAGTGGCAGAGAAGGCGGCTAGATTTATTTGGTTTTGGAAATAAGCGATGCCGGCATACGCCATAAACGCCGTGCTGAAGACTCCGCCGGCGAGTCCGTCAATGCCGTCTATTACTCCGCCTGCATACAGCCCGAGTGTTATAAGAACAAAGAGCGGGACTATGAGAGCGCCGAGTGCGAGCGTGCCGTCTCCGGGGATACCGATTGAAGAGACACCGAGTTTGGCGTAGAACCACCATCCTATTCCGAGCGAAACAATCGTCACGAATAGTAGTCTGGTGCGCAGTCTGACACCGCGTTCGCCGGATGGGTGTATGTCCAATATGTCATTTATGAAGCCCATACCGGCTCCGGCGAGTAGGGCGACCAGAGGTATCCACGTCTGGCTACGGCTTAAGAAGTCCAGTTTTTCAAAAAGAGGAATCGGTATGAATCGCGCTAGTAGCCAACCTCCGACCGTTACGAACGTCGCGCTCACCCAGATAAGCACTCCGCCCATGCGCGGGGTCGAAGTTTCTGTGCCGGTGTGTGTCTCTCTGCGGAGCTTCTCAAACTCAACGGCCGGTGTGCCGTCAAGCGCGGTCTTCCCCGCCACCTTCTTCCACACACGATATTTGTATAAGTAATGAGTTAGAATCGGTGCGAATAAAATGCCGATAACGAAGGCTGCGGTAGCCGGAATGAATACCTTGATGATGTCATAGGTAATCATTGAAGTCAGAGAGATGAAACTCCCGCGAAGTGCGCGAACGCAGCCGCGACCAGAGTTGTGCCGTCGGTAAAGCGCGCATTCCTCGAAGACCCGAGGATAATAACTGCAATCGGATGATTGATTCCGGCGTCAAAGACGAGAGCCAGATTCCCGCCGGCAAGGTCCGTATAGCCGGTTTTAGAGAGCAGAAGACCGGAAATAGTACCGACGAATGGGTCTGTATTGTTAACCGAGAAACGCGTTCCACCAAGAGAAGTAGCCTCCGCTGAACTCTCCGTTGTCGCGGCAGCTATAGCCGGTGCCTCGCTTACTAGCGCGCCTGCGAGTATAGCTATGTCGCGAGCCGACCCGTATCCACCGGACACCGCCGTATTAACGTCTAGACCGCTGCCGTTTATTGCATAAGTTTGAGACAGGTTAAGCGCCGCGGCGGCGCCTGCGAGCATGTCGTTTTGTGAAAGATTTTGGCGACTCGCCGTCGCGATCGCTATAGCGGCGGCTCCGTCGTTAAGCGACGCCGTTAGTGTTAGACGTGCTAAGTCGGCGAGTGCGAATGTTTGTCCGACTGAAAAAACACGCGGTCCGTCAAGATTGGTTGCGTCTGGTGGAATATCTATCGGGGTGGTCGGCGAGAGTTCGGCGAGTGCTGCATGAATCGTGAGAAGCTTAGTAAGCGAGGCGAGCGGGAGTTGCGCGTCGGCGTTCTTCGCGTATAAAGTCTCATTTGTCACGAGGTCGTAGACTATCGCCGCATTCGCATCTATAGATATTGATGCGAACGCATTCGGAGTTGTAGTGGTCGCCACAATAGAAGTCAGACTTTCTGAACTCGCGTTTGAAGTCCGGCCTTCTAGCTGAATGAAAAGAAAAAGAGCGAGGGTACCGGACGCGAATAAGAGCGCGAACCCCGCCTCTCTCATTGAACGGCTGTGCTCTGCAAGTTTCTGAAGTTCTGATGAATCCATAGTTATTCCTGCGCTTCCGCACCCGCTAACTCTTCTTCTATTACGGAGTGAGCGGCCGCTCCAAGCTCTTCTGCGCGCGGGAGGTCCTCGGCTCGCGCGACACCCAGATGCGCGAGCGCTTCAGTGGTGAGGTTGTAGCGCGTACGGCGCTTGTCGCGCTCGTCTTCCCTACCCTCGATAAGTCCGCGCATAAGAAGAGTGCGCAGCGACGTTGAAGAATTAACCCCACGCACCCAGTCGACCTCGCCGCGCGTCGTGCCGGTCCCATACGCGATAACCGCGAGCGTCTCTAGGCTCGCCTTCCCGAGGTCGCGTGCTAGCTCACTCTCGCGGAGTTTCTTTACCAGCACCGAGGCTTCTGGCGTCGTACGCAGTTCAACGTGAGTGTTTGTCTCAACGAGCATGACACCGCTCCCGCTCAGAGACTCTGTTAGAGCCTTTAATACTAGTTTGACTTCTGAATCTTTTACTTCCAGAAGCCTAGCAACTTGTTTCTTCTCCAACGGCTCACCGGAGGCGAAGAGGAGGGAGTGGAGAGCGGCTGGTGGCGTGAGCATTGCCAATATCATACCAAATAAAAAAAGCCCCCGCAGGAGCTTTTCAAGAGAACTACCGTACAAAGCCGTTCTTCCCCGCTGCGATGAACTCTTCACCGTAGAGAGAGCGTAGGCTTCCCAAGATGAGAGCGATCTCGTCGGAGCTCCCCTCCGAGGCCAGCTTACGTATGAGCTTCAGAGAATCGATAAGCGCATCGAGCGCCGCTACACCTTCGCGGTTGCCGACTTGGATGTCGCCGTACACCTCGGGCGTGTTCGCGAGCATGCTCGCGATGAGGGCGAGCACCTTTCGCGACGCAGTCGTTGAGAACTTCAACAAGTTGCTCGGCGGCGACTTGACCAGATCGGCAAAGGTCATCGCGAGCGCGAGAACGGTCGCCTGAGGCAGATTCTGCGTGAACACCATCATGCTGTCGTGCATATCCGGCGTCGCCCGCACAACTGTCGCTCCCGTTGTCGCAATGAACTTCCCGAACCACTTCGACCACCGCTTCAATCTCGTGGTAGAGAGCACCAAGGTCTCACTTTTCCAGCTCATCTCATGTGACGGTGCGAAGAGCGGGTGCATCCCAGCCACTTCGGCCCTAGACCTCAGCATCTTCTGCAGGATTTCTTTTTTCAGCGACCCGATATCGAGCCAGAGCTGGCTCTTACGAGAATACGGGACGAGAGAACCAATGACCGAGGCCATCCGCGACAGACGCACAGCGAAGATCACCACGTCGGCGCGCCGGACGACATCGATGTTTGTGATGTGCGTGCCGATGTCCGAGCCGATTACGGTAAACCCTTGTCGCGATAAGAATGTCTGAAGCCATTGGCCGAACCGTCCCTTGATGCCGATGATGCCGACGGTTTGTCTGCCGTATTTCATACCGGCCCCCGGAACAAGTGCGGGGCTCGTTCGTCCTGCGAAAACGAGCCAAGCCAGATGAAGCAGTCAGCACTCGCAGCCGATATTTTTTTCATGATGCGTGCGCCACATTCAGTTTCGCTTCGTGCATCGAACTCGGCGTAGAATGCGTACGTACTTGGCCGCCCGAGGGGGATTGAGTGAAGGCAAGACATGTTGACGTTTTCGTCGCGAATCGCGTCCACGACCATCGCAAGTGTCCCAGGTTCATTTTTCAGCCAGAACAACACCGCCGTTCTCCCGTTGCCGTAGAACAGGCAAGATTCGTGCCCGAGGATGTGGAATCGCGTTGCGTTCCCGCTCAGATCTTCCATGTGAGGTCGCACGACTTGTAGGTCATAGACCTTTGCTGCAAATGGCGAGACCAGTCCTGCGAAATGTTTGTAATCATCATTTTCTGCAATGAGCTTGCCAGCAAGTGCCGTGCTCTTAATCGGAAGTAGATTGCTGAGACCGATTTTGCGAAGGTTCTCTCGACATTGGTCGAGCGCCTGCTGATGGGACATAACTGGCGTTTTTGCGTTATGCAATATTCCCGACCTCATCACGAGTGAGTGGTGAACAGGGAGTTGAACTTCACCGATAACGCGTACTGGCGGTTTATGGGTTTGTTTCAGCCAGAAATCTCGCACCGTTTCTTCAACGAAGCCTTTGCTACTGTTTTCGATCGGAACGACGCCGAGGCACCGCTCTGCAACGGTCCGTTTGAAGACTTCCGCGTGAGATTCGCATAACTCGATGCCTGTTATTTCGATTTTCGGTTCGAGTATCGACATCCTATCTGCGGCTCGATGTGCGGCCTCATCGCCATAGGTGCCCTTAGGACCAAGTGCTAGGATTTTCATCTCTGTTTTCCTCTGTGGTTAGAACAAAACTCTGGGCGGATTTGTATCACAAAAATGCATTTTTGGCAATAAAAAAGCCGGGCGTAGGGCCCGACTTGGGATCGAGGAACGGTTTTAAGATTTGCGGCGGCCGCGACGAGGTCTCGGGATAACATACTTTCGTTCATGCCGAATGCGCACCTTGGCGAGTCTCGGCGCGGTTTTGGCCGATTTGGGTTTTAAAATTGGAACATCGGACTTTAACCGAAGAAGCTTATGCCCTTCTGCCAAGTCTTTCATGATGCGGGAGAAGTCGATTTTATCCAACGCGCCAAGAAGGTTATTGCGTTGCGGACTACTCTGTTCGCCTATAACTACGACGTCAGCAACTTCTCCCAGCTTTTCGATAAGTTGCACGGCACTTTGTGAAGCGATTACGTCCGCTCTACCGATAATCAGAATAACCCCAGATGCCATTCTTATCTCCTCGTGGAAGCAATCTGCAACTACACTACACTATATATTTTAAAAAATCAATAGGTGAAGTCGCGGCTACGGCGGCGGTAGGCCAGCCAGCCGGAAATGTTGGTAAAGAGATATAAGATGAGCACTGCTATCGAAACCACGGCGATGTCTTCTCGATGGTACGGTTGAAGCAGTAAAACATAGGAGGTAATAATGTATGCCGCGACTGGGAGGAAGACGTCGAGCAGGCTGTTCAGAACCGTCTCTCGTATACCGACGCGCATTTCAAATAGTTCCCAGAGCACGGCGAGAACTAGGGTGAGTACGAGCGCAAAACTGAACGAAACAGAATCAACGAGCGCCGGCACAAATCCCATAAGAATCCCGAAGAGGAAGTGTGGGATAGACCAGAGGTCGAATGCCCTCCCCTTCTGCCACCAGTCTCTAGCCATAATGCGGGACGGCGGAGGAGGCTGTGTGAGAGATGCGAATGTCGCCGTGTTCTCCGTACTGCTCGGCGGCGACAGCGCCCTGCTTCACCAGTTCAAGAAGAGCGAGAAACGAAACGATGACTTCTATTTTTTCTTTTTGATTGCTGGCGAAGTCCTTAAACGATATCGTCATCGCCTTCTGCACGCGCTTGGCGAGCCTGTCCATCATCTCTTCTATTGTAACGAGCGGTTTCACTCGCGCCTCCGGTAATTCTTCTACCGCCTCGCGCGCGGCGAGCACGCGCGCGAGAGCCTCGGCGAGCGCACTCGCAGAGAGATCGCGCGATGGTGCGAACACCACTTCAGGAGGACGCTCACCTGCCGGAACCATTACCGACCTCCCGTAGATACGTGAGAGCTCGCGTGCGGCCTCGCGCACCTTCTCGTAGGCTGCGAGACGGCGTTTCAGGTCTTCAACATCGGCGTTCTCGTCGTCGGTGAGTGCGAGGTCCGGAATGAGTGATTTGGACTTTATTAGCAGTAGTGTTGCGGCTATCTGAATAAAATTCGCCGTTTCTTCTACAGGAAAAGATTCTTGCGTCCGCACGTGTGTTATAAAGTCTTCTGTGATGTTTGCGAGCGTCAGGTCGTTGACAAGAAGCTTGCGTGCCTCAATGAGGTCTAACAAGACTTCAAAAGGTCCCTCATACGAATCAGTTTTTATTGAAAATCCCGTTGTGGGAATTGCGTTCATCTATTTTTTATCAATTTTGAGCCCCAGTTCCCTCAACTGCTTGTCTGTTAACGGCTTCGGGGCCTTCATCACAGAGGTCTGACCACCGCGCGTCATCGGGAACGCCTGTACTTCGCGCAGATACGTTTCGCCTGTGAGATTCATTATATTGCGTTCTATGCCGAGCGCGATACCGCCGTGCGGAGGCGTGCCATAGCGAAAAGCTTTCAACATATGTCCTATGCGCTCCTCAAGGTCTTCTTTACTGAATCCCATCACTCGGTACACGGCTTCAAGTATCTCAGGCTTATGCGCACGAATAGAACCGCCACCAGACTCTGAACCGTTACAGACGAGGTCGTACTGTGTAGTGAGTATCTCTCCTATGTGCTCGCCCTTCATAAGCCAATCGATGTGTTCCGGAATCGGCATCGAGAACGGATTATGTGTGAATGTCCAGTTGCCTTCATTTGTTTTTTCAAAAAATGGGAAGTTTACAACCCACGCATATGCGAGAACGCCGTTCTTTTTTTCTTCGTCGGTACGTAGGTCGAACTTGTCCGCGCCATATTTCTCCGTTGCATCTTTATATGAGATGCGCGGGAACGGTTTTTGTTTAATCGTGTATCCCATCGCCTCAACAACAGTCGTCATCATATCTTCGACGGCCGCCATCACGTCATCCATCGTTACAAATGACATCTCAATATCCACCTGTGAATGTTCGAACCCGCGGTCAGCGCGCAGGTCCTCGTCGCGCACGCAGCGCGCAATCTGGAAGTAACGCTCAAAGCCGGCGGTCATGAGAAGCTGTTTATATTGCTGGGGCGACTGCGGGAGCGCATAGAACTTGCCGAGGTTAAGGCGCGAGGGTACGACGAAGTCGCGTGAGCCCTCTGGTGTGGACTCTGTCAGTAGTGGTGTCTCTATTTCTGTAAAATCGTGTGCGAACATATACTCTCGACATCGCTGTATAAATTCACTTCTGACCTTCATGTTTTTCTGCATCCGCTTGGAGCGCAGGTCGAGGTAGCGGTATTCAGCGCGAACACCCTCGTCGATACCGCTAGTGTCTCCGGAGATATCAAACGGCATCGCCTCCGACGGATTCAGGATTTCAACGCTCTTAATCTCCAACTCTATGTCGCCGTTCTGTCGGTCGGCCTGTGCATTCTTCTCTGGTCTCTTATTAACTACACCCTCCACGCGAACGACGTACTCGTTTCGGAGTTCTTTGGCGATGTCCATTGCTGGACTCGCCGGCAGAACAACTCCCTGCACAACTCCAGAACGGTCGCGGAAGTCGAAGAAAATCATCTTTCCTTGGTCACGCCTTACATCCACCCAGCCAGAAATGCTAACGGTTTCGCCAACATGCTTCCCCAGTTCTCCAATAAGCGTCCTTTGCATAAAACTATTATGACACGCCGATGGCAGAGCGGACTTGTTCCATTTTGGCTTCGCTCACTGCGCGGGCTTCGCGCTTCCCTTTTATTAAAACCTCGTCAACGATATCCGAATTCTCTCTAAGTTCCTCATACTTTGCACGCATCGGCGCGAGGTAACGGTCTAAATCTTCTATTAGAGTCTCTTTCAGTTTTTTATAATTACCAGAGTTACTTTCATATATGACAGTAAGTTCCGCTTCGCTTCTGACAAGTTTGTGTATTTGGTAAACGTTCTCAGGGCGAGTGCCAGATGAGTCAGTAACGATGCTCATCACCGCCTTCGTTAGTTCATCGCGCGATGCAAAGAGAGGTATGACGTTGTTATAACTCTTACTCATCTTCTGTCCGTCTGTGCCGAGCACGACCGCAACGTCCGGCAATATGTATGGCTCCGGAAGCTTGAAAACTTCTGTTTTGAAAACTCTGTTGAATTTTTCAGCAGTATCGCGCGCGTATTCTATATGCTGTTTTTGGTCAGCACCCACAGGCACTACGTCTGCATCATAGAGCAGAATGTCTGCCGCCATCAGCATCGGGTAATTAAATGTCCCAACTGAAATTTCCTTACTCTTCGCCTCCGCATCTTTATATGCGTGCGCGCGCATCAGGTACGGCATCGTGGTGATAGTGTCAAAAATCCATGCAAGTTCTGTATGTGCAGGCACGTCTGATTGTTTGAAAAAGATGACTTCCTTCGGTTCCAAACCGACAGCGATATATGCCATCACTAGCTCGCGCGTTCGGCGTTCCATCTCCTCTGCGTCCTGCATCGTGTTCAGTGCGTGGTAGTCGGCGACGAAGATAAACGGGCTATATCTCCCTTCTTTAGTCAGCTCGACGAACTGGCGCATCGCGCCAAAATAATTCCCGATATGCAGGTCACCGGTCGGCTTAATGCCGGAGACGAGAACTGGTTTCGTGTCAGTCATGAGACTACGATACCATAAAGAAGAAGTTTAGCGTCTCTTGCGTGCTTTCGCCTTGATCCTCTTCACCGCTTTCCTCACAACCCTCGTTGCCGTCTTTTTTACAACACCATTACCCTTCTGTGCCTCGCGCTGTACCAGCTCCCAACCAGCTCTTAACTCCTTCACGGCGACCTTACGATGCTTCTTCGCGTTCTTGCTTCCGTATAGATAGTAGCTGGCAGCGGCCGCAGCACCTGCGGCCGCCAGTCCAACGCCGATTTCAGCGGCAAGTTTTCTTTTTGAAGTTTTACCCGTCCTTTTTGTTTTAGCCATAGTAGTAGAAATTTAATATTAAGACTTTTTTGTACGTTTTCCGAATTTCCCTAAGAAACCGAACAGCGATTTCAAGCGCCCCTTCCCGCTCCGAATATCCTCACGCAGTTCGGCGAGATCGTGACGGATATTGTCGCTCTCACCCGCCACCTGTTTAGAAATATACTCGACATTCTTCAGAACGCGCTCGAGACGCCAGAGGACGAAGGACGTGAAGAAAGCGAGTACAACGACAGCGAGCGTCGCCACGAAAAAGAAAATATCCATCTTCAAGAATTCGTCCATGCTCTTAGTATACTCTTAATTGGAATTTCATGTTCGAAACTGATATACTCGCACGTATTGCGTCGGTGGCGGAGTGGTCAATCGCAACAGGCTGTAAACCTGTCGGACATAGTCCTACGAAGGTTCGAATCCTTCCCGGCGCACAAAATAAGCGAAGCGCATTTTGTGCGCCGGAGCAGTGCTGGTAGCACTGCGTGAAGGATTCGAAGACCTTGCAAGCATTTTCTGAAAGAAAATCCGCAAGGTGTACTGGTCATGTAATGACCGAAAAGCATACCCGCGGTCCTTTCAGGCGCACCATATAAAAACCCCAGGCAGCGTGCCTGGGATTACTAATTCACGAAACTTACTGTCCGAGCTGGAGTATGCGCGCCGGTATCCAGCCGGTCTCTCCTTCGTCGTCCGTCACTTCCCACCAGAATCCGGACGTATTCGTCGTCGGGTAGAAGATGGTTCCGGGAGGGACGTCGCGAATTTTCTCGCTTTTCTCCGACGGACCGCGGTAGAAGGTGCCGGCTCTCGCTGTAGCGACCGGCCTTACCTGCGCGACCGGTTGCTGAACTTGTTCCTGTTCTTGAACCTCGGTCTTCCTTTGAACAGAAGGCGGCGGTGGGTTGGCTGGACGGTGTTCGACACCTCGCAAGCCTTGAATACGAGAGACCATCTGGATGTAGGCATCGAGATATGCCATTGCTACAACCTGTCCCAGAGCGGTGTTCTCATAACTACTTACGCCCGCTGCTCCGAAGCCGCCACCGAGAAACGCCCCACCTCCGACTCCGAATCCGATATCCGTTTTCTGTGCTTTACCCTCGGCCATTATGATTTGTTCCGAGCTGCGGACATCCGTTACAGCGAGCGTTACGTTCGCTGACCTGTCAGTCATTCGCAGACTTCCGGCGATGGCTCCTCCGAATCCGGGAATAATTGCGCCCAGAATCGCGCCGAATGCGTTACCGCCGGAATCGCTGTTAGAAACAACGATATCCGGCGTGATGACATAATCTGCCGCGCGCGTCTGTCCACTGCCGATGTTGGATCCCTGTTGCAGAGTCCCGCTGCCGGCGAGAGCGCGTTCGCGCTCGGCGATCTCGAATCCGCGACCGCGGTCGACGATGGTGAAGCAACCGGACCGCGCGACGAACATCTTAATCAGCGCTTCTGGCGACTGAAGCTGGACCTGCGACCACCAGTTCCGCTCCGGCGGTACGATAGTAACCGCACCGACAGGTCTTTGACACCGCGGTATCGTTGCTTCTTTCTGCGCCCTCTGAGACTCAGCCGATGTCTGTCCGGACTTGAACCTGTCTCCAAATGATGGGTCCGAGCTCTCTTGAGCCAAAGCGGAAACGCTTACCAACAACGCAGTGCATACGGCCAATATCAAACCTTTTCTGTAGCTCATTACTGCCTCCTGTGTGCTATTGATCCGAATCTAACATGCCATAGTTTCGCCTGATATGCAATGGCGCGTATTTATTTCAAAACGAGGATGAGGACGCCCTGCTTACCCTTACGGACGAGTGCGTAGCCGTTTGATAAATCACCGTTATACACTTTCTGGTCAGGGTCTGTAATGGTCTGACCTGAGAGCATGATGCCCTTCCCCTCTATCAGCCGTCGCGCGTCTGATTTTGAAGAAGCTAAACCGCCGGCTACAAGAGCCTCCGACAGAGAAGAACCGTCTGCAACATCTTTCTTAGCGAGAGTTACTGACGGAGCTTCGGCGAGCGCGACTGCGAGAGCGTCGCGCGAGAGTTCGTGGAACGGAACGTCGCCAAATAAAGCGTCGCTCGCGGCAGCGCATTGCGCTGTCGCCGCCGGCCCGTGCACTATCTCGGTCACGAGCCGTGCGAGCGTCTCCTGTGCTTGTCGCTCGCCGGGATTCCTACTATGCAATTCCATAAGGGCAGATATTTCAATAAGAGAGAGAAATGTGTAGATCTTCAAATAATTCTCAATATTTGCATCAGGCAGATTTATCCAGAATTGGTAGAACTGGAATGGCGATGTCTTCTTAGCGTCCAGCCACACCGCATTGCCCTCGCTCTTACCGAACTTTTTACCAGTCGCATCGGTGACCAGTGGCGCGGTGAACGCGTACACATCCTTCCCCAGCTTTTTGTGAATAAGGTCGACACCCGAAAGAATATTCGTCCACTGGTCGGTCGCGCCGACCTGTAGGTCACAGCCGTATTTCTGGAATAGAACTTCGTAATCAAATCCCTGAAGCAGTGAGTATGAAAATTCAGTAAATGAGATGCTCTCGTCCGGAGTGTCGATGCGCTTTTTTATAATATCGCGCTTGACGAGATCGTTGACGGTGAAATATTTACCGACATCACGCAGGAACGGAACGAGCTTCACCTTCATCAGCCAATCGGCGTTGTCTACCATCTTAAACGAGGCTCGGCCCAGAATATTCTTCAGCTGTTTCTGAAGTGCGTGGGTGTTGTGCGTGACTGTCTTTTCATCCAACATCGGCCTCTCGCCGACCTCCTTGGGGTCGCCGATCATGCCGGTGCCACCGCCGACGAGAAAAATGAGTTTGTTGCCGGCATCGCCGAGACGCTTCATAAGGAGAACGGGGACAAGGTGGCCGACGTGGAGCGAGTCGGCGGTTGGGTCAACGCCAAGATACGCAGTGCGCGGCACAGAAAGAATTTTTTCAATTGGTGCGGACGAATGCTCCACCAGCCCGCGCGCTTTCAGTTCTTCTGCGAGTGTCATGAATAAACTATATCACAGCATCTGGCGGTGAAACCCCCAAGCAACTTGGGGGTTTCACCGCCAAGTAGCTACCGGGCGAGGAAGAAGAGGCCGATAGCAGGGGCCGAGAACCACCAGAAGAAGAATGCCTTTGGTGCGAAGAGAGCAGCTACGGCTGGGGTGAAGTTATACACGGCGGCGACCGGAAATATATTGAACGCAAGCACGAGCATAAACGCCGCACCGAGAAACGCCAGTATAATAGTCCCGAATATTCCGACATAGAGAAAATCAGAGACGACTACGCGTCGGAGGATGATATAGAAGACGAGGGTGAGCGCGGCGTAGAGACCGATGTTGGCGTAGAGTGCCGTCATCGCGGGCGCCGTTGGTAGATATGACGATGGGAATACAACATAGACCGCATAGGCGGCATAAAAGGCGATGAGTACAGAGACGAGCGTCGCGCGCCCGACATACCATGCGAATAGAAATAGAACCCCAAACAGAATTATAATAATCAGAAAGTCGCTAACACTATTCCACGCCGTAAAGGCATATGTCGTCGCGAGCTCATTCACCTTCGCTAGTCCGTCTGTGGCGGTCATAGGGATAGTATACACCTAGGCATGGGTGAGTATTGCCTCTATGTCGAATAAATCCGTATCTCTACCGACAATCTTCTTGTAGGCGATGAGGTTTGTCTTATTTTGGACTGGGAAGGTAATGCTCTCAACAGTTTTTAATTCAGTATCTATGAGATCTTCCGGGAGAAGATGTTTATTCCCTTCTTTATCAAAAGCATAACTCTCTTCTACCTGATTGATGTCAACTTCAACGCCATCTATGTCTAATTCCATCCACCAGGCGTCAAACTCGGCATTTTTATAGTTCTGGTAATCTTCTGCAATAAATTCTTTAAACAGTTCACGAACAACAGGACAGTTCTTCTTATTGATCTCAATATCAATATCGCGAAGTTCACGTTTAGAACCATACGCGATAGCCCCGAGACCACCACTCACTTGAAAGGCAATTTTGTTTTTATTCAGCGTATCTACCAAAAATTTAAGAACCTTCTTTTTTGCCTCAGTAAGCATGTGCCTAGTTATAGACCCTCTGATTTCAAGTCTTCGAGAGACTTGCGAGCTTTGGAGGAGAGCTTGTGCGGGAGGGCGACTTCTAGACGAATGATGAGGTCGCCTCGAGCACCTTCTACTGGAATGCCCTTACCTGCTACGCGCAGTAATTCTTCTGCGCGCTTCATCGGCGGTATCTTTACCTCCAGCGTCTTCCCTTCCAGCGTCTCTATAGAGACCGTGGTGCCGAGAAGCGAGTCGGTGAGCTTCACAGGTAGCGTCATGACGAGGTTCGCGCCGTCTCGACGGAATGTCTGGTGCGGTTTTACGTGCACTTTTACATATAAATCGCCGGCAGTGCCAACCTTGATTGCCTCACCCTGTTGAGTCATTCGTATCATCTCGCCGTTATCTATGCCGGCTGGAATGTTTATTTTTATCTCCTCTTGTCTGCGCAGGGTGCCGTGGCCCTTACACTCATGGCATTTTTCTTTAGGAATTTTTCCCGTACCGTCACACTGCGAACAAGCGCGAACAGAGGTGAACTGCCCGAGAATAGAATTACGCGTCTCGTGAATCTTACCGCTCCCGTTACAGGTCGTACATTTCTCCAATTCTGTCCCCACTTTTGCTCCTGAACCGTGGCAAAGCGTACATTTAGAAACTTTTGCTATTAACACATTTCGCGACGTACCGAAGACCGCGTCCTTAAAAGAAACTTCCAAATCAATAGAGATGTCGCGCCCGCGTGGCGTCTGTGCGCGTCCACCACGGCCAGAAAATATGTCGCCAAAAATATCTCCGAAGTCAAAATCCACACCTCCATTGCCGAAGCCGCCTGCCTGTTGGAAGCCACTGAAGTCGAAGCCACCGAATCCTTGTGGGCCTGCTTGTCCACCGCCTCTGGAACCACCGGCGAACGCCTGCCCATACGTATCATACTCGCGACGCTTCTTATCGTCGCTCAAAACCGAATATGCTTCAGTAATCTCCTTAAACTTAGCCTCGTCAGTACCGCCCTTGTCAGGGTGGTATTTATGCGCGAGCTTACGGAACGCCTTCTTAATGTCGTCCGGCGTCGCCTTCTTATCTACTCCCAGCACATTGTAGTAGTCTTTTGTCGTTGCCACAGTATGTCGATTATACTCCCTCTTCTTTTTGTATGCAAAACAAAAATGGCGCAGGTAACCCTGCGCCACGTCCTCAGATAAATCGGATTCGTCCGTTCATGCGAACCCTACACAAAGCAGAACGAAAATCCCGAAAATCAGTACAGGAGAGAAGACCCATACCGTTGGGTTCAAGCTGTAGTTCATGAAAGCCTCCAACAATCGACCAATACGAGGAATCTCGTATTTTCAGTCCGAAAACATTATACACGTATGAATGAAAATGTCTAGGGCTTCTCTTTAAACTCGGCGTCCTGCGGCCCTCCGGAGCCTTCTGGCGGAGGGGGCGGTTGGCCGCCGGCGTCAGACGCCGGCGGTGTGCCTCCTGCTCCTGCTTGCTGCTCGCTGGCCTTGGCCATCGCTTCGCCTATTTTAGACAACGCAGATGACAGAGCATCGGTCGCAGTTTTGATTGTTCCCGCGTCCTCACTCGCGCGCGCTGTCTTCAGCGCATCAATCTTATCCTGCACTTCTTTCACCACTTCTGCACCCGCCTTCTCTCCGTGTTCTTTAATCGCCTTCTCTCCCGCATATACAGCTTGGTCGGCGATGTTCCTCGCTTCTACGAGCTCTTTACGCTTCGCGTCATCAGCGGCATGTGCCTCGGCGTCTGCAGCCATTTTATCAATATCTGCTTTTGAAAGACCGGTGGAGCCTGTAATCTTGATTGACTGCTCTTTCCCCGTTGTCTTCTCCTTGGCAGTGACTGTGAGGATACCGGACGCGTCAATATCAAACTTCACTTCTACCTGCGGGAGCCCGCGCGGAGCCGGCGGGATACCGTCTAACATAAACTTACCGAGAGATTTATTATCGGCGCTCATCGCGCGTTCGCCTTGAGTAATATGAATCTCAACCGAAGCCTGATTATCTGCCGCAGTAGAAAATGTCTGCGAGCGCGAGGTAGGAATTGCTGTATTTCTTTCTACCAATTTCGTCGCAACGCCACCCATCGTTTCTATGGAGAGAGAAAGAGGAATAACGTCTACAAGGAGGATGTCTTTCACATCGCCCTGCAGAATGCCCGCTTGGATAGCCGCGCCGATGGCGACTACTTCGTCCGGATTCACCGTCATGTTCGGCTTCTTGGAGAAAAACTTTTCTACGGCGCTCTGTATCGCCGGCATGCGTGTCTGGCCACCCACCAGTATGACTTCGTTGATGTCGCCAATCTTAAACGGCGACGCCTCCATCGCGCGCTTGGTAATGTCCATCGCTCTCTGTATAAATTCGCCTGCGAGATCCTCCAGCTTCGCTCTCGTCATCTTAATCAATAAATGCCTCGGTCCGGATGCATCTGATGTAAGAAACGGGATGTTTATCTCCGTCTCCATCGCGCTAGAGAGCTCTATCTTCGCCTTCTCGGCCGCTTCGTCTAGGCGCTGACGCGCGAGCGCGTCGGTACGGACATCTATCCCGCTCTCTTTTTTAAACTCGTCGGCGAGCCAGTTGATTATCTTCTGGTCGATGTCCTTACCGCCCAAGTGCGCGTCGCCGTCTGTGCTCTTCACTTCTATAACGTCCCCCCCGACTTCTAGAACAGAAATGTCGAATGTGCCTCCGCCGAAGTCAAAGACCGCTATTTTCTCATCTTTCTTTTTATTAAAGCCATACGCGAGCGCGGCGGCTGTGGGCTCGTTGATAATGCGCAGTACTTCAAGACCGGCGATCTGCCCAGCGGCCTTGGTAGCGCTACGCTGGTCGTCGTTGAAGTAGGCTGGGACGGTGATGACGGCCTGCGTAATCTTCTCGCCCAGCTTCGCTTCGGCATCGGCCTTCAGCTTCCCGAGTATCATCGCTGAAATTTCTTCGGAGCGATACCACTTCTCTGTCATTTTAACTTCTACTCCACCGGTCTCTCCCTTACGCATTTCAAACGGAACGACAGCCTTATCCTTCTGCACCTCCGGTTCGTCAAATGTGTGGCCGATAAATCGCTTAATTTGGAAAATGGTGTTGAGAGGATTCGTGATGGACTGACGCTTGGCGAGTGTACCGACGATGCGCTCGCCGTTCTTCCCTATCGCCACTATTGACGGAGTCGTGCGCGCACCCTCGGCGTTCTCTAAGACGCGCGGTTCGCCACCCTCGACGATAGCCATCGCCGAATTTGTAGTACCCAAATCTATACCGAGAATTTTTGCCATATGCGTGAAATGGATTAGTTTTAATTAAAATGCCCAACTCGCACCTTCGCAGGACGGATAACACTATCGCCCACTCGCCATCCTTTCTCGAGTATTGCGGTAATAATATCATCCTCTTCTGTTGATTCAACTTTGTCCTGACCAAGTGCTTCATGAACTGCAGGATTAAACTTCTCGCCAACCTTCCCCACTTCTTCAAGACCGAGAGAAGCAAACGCGCTTTCAAGCTGTTTAGCGATACCCATGAACCCGTCAGGCACGTCTCCATGTTCTTTTGCGCGCTCCAAAGCGTCGAAGGCCGGCAAAAGCGTTTCTACTGCCCCCACTCTTCCTTTCAACTCCGACGCTTTAGCACTGGTTTCAAAACGCTTCAAGGCGTTCACATAGTCAGCCTTGGCCCTCTGCCAGCCGTCCATATACTCTTGTTTGTCCTTTCGGCATACGCTTAACTCCTCGCGCATCTTGGCGATTTTATCTTCTGGCCGCGCTTCTCCAGTCTCTTCGCTTATCTCCGGCTCAATCTTTACATCATCCTCTTCTTGCATGCTTCTATTATAACCAAAATCCTAGTCACAGTCAAAATAAGTCCCGCGGGTGCGGGACGAGTTCCGTGCGATTCCCTTTGTGAGAGAACCGTAGAAAGCAAAGAGAGGCCCTTGTGGGGCCTCTCTGTTCGCGATGCTTTCTTTATTTTTTCTCAGTCGCGTTCAAGATCCCCGTTTACCGAAGTAAGGACGAGGACGAGAAGAACGTTCCTAAGCGAAGCTATCTGCTTCATACATTTATCGTATCTCCCCCACATCATCAGTCAAGCGTCTTGTTGGGTATAAGATTTATAGAATCGTCAGAAGTTCTTCGAGCGAGGTGATTGGGGTCGCCGAGGAATGTTCGCGCGGGAGGAGAAGCGCGGAGGACATCCCCGCGGCGAGCGCCGCCTCGACACCGGCGAGGCCGTCTTCTATGACGAGGCAGGTCTGCGGAGCTACGCCATTAGCGGCGCGCTCCCAAGTCTCTGGGTGTGGCTTCCCTTCGGAAACGTCGTCGCTACAGACAATCTGATCGAAGAAATGAGCGATGCCAAATTGATCGAGAATGAAATCGGCTGTCCTGTGAGATGCTCCTGTACCTATGGCCATCTTATATCCACGCCCCCGCAGCTGCTCGAAGAAGTTTTCGGTATAGAGCGGCATAATCTCGGACTTTCTTTGCATTAACAAGTCACGCTTATTAGAAAGTAGGTTCTCGGCCATTTCTGTAGATCCGAGCAGTGCGGCAAAATATTTCCTAGTGTGCGTACCGGCATAGCGGCGCGTGATCTCTTCTGGGGAGAGAATAATTCCACTCTGTGCGAGTAATGATGATTCGATTTCTGCGTGGATACCCTGAGTATTAAAAAGAGTTCCGTCGAGGTCGAAGAGGATTTTCTCTATATGCCGCATGTTACATACTAACTATCATGCGCCACTTCAGGTCACAAATGGGGGTACGTAATCTAATCAATAGCTTGGAAACACTTTAGGTATTTGAGTGGCGT